>JACQPF010000386.1 GCA_016207625.1 Elusimicrobiota bacterium
GGGGATGTACTCGGTGAACCCCATCACGGTGCACACGTGCCCGGCGGCGAGGAACCCCTGCACGCGGTTGGTGGGCGAGGAGAGGATCGCGTCCATGGCGGGCGGCACCAGCACGTGCGAGACCAAAAGGGAGAAATTGCCGATCCCCCGGCTTTTCGCCTCAAAAACCGCCATGGCCGTGGCCGGAGCCGTGGTCTCAAAGCCGACCCCGAAAAACACGATTTGTTTTTCCGGGTGGGACAGGGCCGTTTTGAGCGCGTCGGTGGGGGAATAGACGGTGCGCACGTCGCCGCCGGCGGCCTTCACGGCGAGGAGGTCCTTGGAGGTGCCCGGCACCCGCAGCATGTCGCCGAAGGAACAAAAGATCACGTCCGGCCGGGCGGCGATCTCCAGGGCCTTGTCGATCAAGTCGATGGGCGTCACGCACACGGGACAACCCGGTCCGTGCACCAGCGTGATCTCTTTCGGCAACAGCTCGTCCAGCCCGAACCGCACGATGGCGTGCGTCTGCCCGCCGCAGATCTCCATCAGAGTCCACGGCTTCGTCGTGATCCGTCGGATCTCGCCGGCGATCTTCTTCACCGCGTCCGCGTCGCGGTATTCATCCAGGTATTTCATCGCGCCTTATTGAACCTCTTGCAATTCATCGATCTGTTTCAGATACTCGAACACCTTCGCCGCTTCCTCGGGGTCCACGACGCTGATGGCGAAGCCCACGTGCACGATGACGTAGTCCCCCGCCTTCGCCTCCGGCACGTAAGCCAAGTTGACCTCTTTGACGACGCCGTCGAAGCTGACCCGGCCCCTTCGGTCGAGGGGGCCTTCGCCGGAAACGCCGATGATTTTCCCCGGAATGGCTAGGCACATCCTGAGACACCTCTTTCCTGAAACAGGCGGGCGGCCGCGATCACAGCCTGCCCCAACGCGATCCCGCCGTCGTTCGTCGGAACGAGACGGTTCCAAAACGGCTCAAACCCTTCTTCGCGCAAACGGCGGACGCTGCGCTCCAACAGAAAACGATTTTGGAAACAGCCCCCCGCCAACACCACGCGCGCTTCCCCCGCGTTTTTCGCGACGGACACGATCCCCTCCGCCAGAGCGTTGTGGAACTTGGCCGAGAGGGTCCCCAGGGGGACGCCTCCGCCGATATCCTGAAGGATGCGGCTCACCATCGGTTTCCAATCCAGCCGCAGGGGAGACCCGGCGGCCAGCGGGAAGGGATAGGCGTCTTCGCACGAGGGGTCCGCCGAAAATTCCAATTCCATCGCGGCCTGGCCTTCAAAACCGACGCGCTGCCTCACTCCCGCGAGGGAAGCCACGGCGTCGAACAAGCGTCCCGCGCTGGACGTGAACGGGGCGTTCAGGCCCCGGGCCACCATGCTCATGAAAACGCGGCGCTCCGGCTCGGAGACGGCCTCCCGCAGGGACGGGGGAACGTGGTCCCAAAGCGCGTCTCCGAAGAGCTCGAACAGAACGCCCAAAGCCGTGCGCCGGGGCTCTTTCACCGAGAGTTCTCCGCCGGGCAGGCGGAACGGATGGAGAGACGCCACGCGCGTAAAGTCACGGACCGTGGAGAGCAGGAACTCCCCGCCCCACACCGTTCCGTCCGTCCCGTATCCGGTGCCGTCCCAGGCCACGCCGAGGACGGTCCCGTCCAGGCCGTTTTCCGCCATGCCGGCGGCCACGTGCGCGTGATGGTGCTGCGCTTGGAAGAAAGGCTTCCCCAGGCGCGCCGCGTGCCGGGTCGAGGCGTAATCCGGGTGCATGTCCCCGGCCACGAATCGGGGATCGGCGTCGTAGAGCCGGACGAGGCTTTCCTCCGCTTTTCGAAACGCGCCGAAAGATTCCCGCGTCTCCAAATCGCCGATGTGCTGGCTGACGAACACGGTGTCGCCCACCGTCACCGCCACGGTGTTTTTCATGTGGCCGCCGACCGCCAGGCCGGAGGGACCCGCGTTCGGCAAGGCGACGGGAAACGGCGCGTACCCCCGCGCCGAACGCAGGAGCCGGGGCTGTCCCAGGACGACCTGCGCGACGGAATCGTCCACGTGCCTCGCGATGGGCCGGTTGTGAACCAAAAAGAGGTCCGCGACGTCTTGGAGCCGGGCCAGGGCCTCGCGCTCGTCGGTGCAAATCGGTTCTTCCGAGAGGTTCCCGCTGGTGGCGATCACCGGGAATCCCAGCCGGTCCGTCAGGAGGGCGTGCAGAGGCGTGTAGGGAAGCAAGGCCCCGACCGTCGGGTTTCCGGGAGCGACGAAACGCGAAAGCCCCGCGGCGCGCTTCCGCCGGAGCAAGACGATGGGGCGCTGGACGGACGCCAAGAGGCGCGCCTCATCGGGGCTCAATTCGCAATGGGCGCGCGCCATGTCCAGGGAGGGGAACATCACCGCGAGGGGTTTTTCGTTCCGCCGCTTGCGTTCCCTCAAGGTCTGCACGGCGGCGTCGCTGCGGGCGTCCGCGAGGAGGTGAAACCCCCCGAGCCCTTTGACGGCGAGGATCCGGCCTCTTATAAGGGCGGCCGCGGCTTCCCGGACGGCTTCGTCGCGAACGAAGAGGGCGTTCCCCGCCTGGTCCCACAGTTCCGCCTGCGGGCCGCAGGCCGGGCAAGCGTTCGGCTGGGCGTGGAACCGGCGGTCCCGGGGGTCGTCATATTCCCGCCGGCAGTCGGCGCACATCGTGAAAATTTTCATGGTGGTGTTGGCCCGGTCGTAGGGCAGAGCTTCGATGATGGAAAACCGCGGGCCGCAGCGCGTGCAGTTGGTGAAAGGATACCGGTATCGGCGGTCGGACGGATCAAAGACCTCTTGCAAGCATTCGTCGCAAGAGGCGATGTCCGGAAGGACGCGGGCCGTCCGGGCCCCGGACGGCTCGCTGGCGAGGATTTCGAATTCGGTCGACCCTTGGCACGGGATGAGGTGGGACCGGCAGTCTTGGAGGACGGCCGAAGGGGGTTTTTCGCCGTGAAGACCCTTGAGAAAGGACTCGAGTTTTTCCGGAGGGCCTTCCGCTTCGATCAAGACGCCGGAGGGCGTGTTTTTCACCCAGCCCGACAACCCCAGGCCGGTCGCCAGGCGGAAGACGAAGGGCCTAAACCCGACGCCCTGTACGGCGCCGCGAACATCGATGCGCGATCTCTGCGGGGAGCCGATGGTTTGGACGTTTTCCATTTCCGTTCACCTCGGAAGGGCTCCAGAGAGCCAGGCTTCCGATTTCATGGCCTTGACGTAGTTGGCCCGTTCGAAGGCTTCCGGGTTCTCACAGGCCTTCTGGCTCATGCTGCCTTTCATTTGGGTCACGGACTCGTACTCATGCTCCGTCATCCATTGGGTCATGTCCTGGAGGATGGTCCGCACGTGGCCGATGCCGTTTTTATAGAGGGTGGAGCAGAGCATGGTGACGTTCGCCCCGGCCATCAGCATCTTCAAAACGTCGGTCGCCTGATGGACGCCGCTGGTGGCCGCCAAATCCGCGCGGATGCGCCCGCAGAGGATGGCGATCCAGCGCAGGGGAAGCCGCATCGCCATGGGAGTGCTCAGGAGGACGCTCGGGATGACCTCCAAATTGTCCAGGTCGATGTCCGGCTGATAGAAACGATTAAACAGCACCAGCGCGTCGGCGCCCTCCGCGTCCAGGCGTTTGGCCATGTGGGTCATGGAGCTGAAGAAGGGGCTGAGCTTCACGGCCACCGGAATGCGGACGCTGGCCTTCACCGAGCGGAGGATGTCCAAGTACGTTTCCTCCACGGCTGCGCCGGAAACGGCGGGGTCCGTCGGGATGATGTAGATGTTCAGCTCCAAGGCGTCCGCCCCCGCCTCTTGGATGAGCTTGGCGTACTCCGTCCAGCCGCCTTTGGAATGCCCGTTCAGGCTGCCGATGACGGGGAGAGAGGTCGCCTTCTTCACTTTCCGGACGTGCTCCAGATACTCGTCCGGGCCCGCCACGAAATCCTTCGGCTCCGGGAAGTAGGTGAGAGCTTCCGCGTAGCTCTCCGTGCCGAAGGTGAGGTGATGGTAGAGCTCGCGGCTCTCTCGGGCGATCTGTTCCTCGAACAAGGAATGCAGGACCACCGCGGAGGCGCCCGCCTCCTCCAGATTTTGGACGGTGGCGAGGTTTTGGGAGAGCGGCGAGGCCGAAACCACCAGGGGATTTTTCAGCCGCATCCCCATGTAGGTTGTGGACAGGTCCAATGAGCCCACTAGCTCCTCGCTTCCTGGCCCTTCGTTTCCGGTTGGGTGCCGTTGGCCGGCGCGGCGGGAGCCATCTGCTGGGCCGCCAGGCGCTCATAGATGCCCCATCGTTCCATCACGTCCTGCTCGGCCATTTTCAGCAGCTGTTGAGCGTCCTCCGGCTGGCTCTTGGTGAGCATCTTGAAGCGGTTCTGCTTATAAAGGAACTCTTTCAGCGGCGTCGTCGGTTTGGTGGAATCCAGCACCAACGGATTTTTTCCGGCCTGGGCCAGGAGCGGATTGTACCGGAACAGCAGCCAATGGCCGCTGGTCACGGCTTCCTTCTGATCACGCATGGCGGTGGTCATGTTGATGCCGTGGGCGATGCAGTGGCTGTAGGCGATGATGACGGACGGCCCGCGGTAAGCTTCCGCTTCCAGGAACACCCGGAGGGTGTGCTCGTCGCGCGCCCCCATGGCGACTTGCGCCACGTAAACGTGCCCGTAGGTCATGGCGATGCGGGCCAGGTCTTTTTTCGGAAGGCCTTTTCCGCCCATGGCGAATTTGGCCACGGCCGCGCGCGGGGTGGCCTTGGAGGCCTGCCCGCCGGTGTTGGAATAAACTTCCGTGTCCAAGATCAGGATGTTCACGTCCCGCCCGGCCGCCATCACGTGGTCCAGCCCGCCGAAGCCGATGTCGTAGGCCCAGCCGTCGCCGCCGACGATCCAGACGCTTTTGCGCACCAGGTAGTCCGCCAGGGGGAGGAGGAGCTTCGCTTCCGGCGAGGAAAGCCCTTTGATCTTTTCTTTCAGGATCGCCACGCGCTCGCGTTGATCGTAGATGCCCGGCTCGTCGTCCTGCTTGGCGTCCGCGATGGCTTTCACCAGTTCGCCGCCCACCTGAGGCTCCAACCTCTTCAAGAGCTCAAGGGCCATGTCGTTGTGCTTGTCGACGGACAGGCGGAATCCCAGGCCGAACTCGGCGTTGTCCTCGAACAGGGAGTTGGACCAGGCCGGTCCCCGGCCCTCGGCGTTTTTCGTCCAGGGCGTGGTGGGCAGGTTGCCGCCGTAGATGGAGGAGCAGCCCGTGGCGTTGGCCACGATGGCCCGGTCGCCGAAGAGCTGGCTCATGAGCTTCAGATACGGCGTCTCCCCGCAGCCGGAGCAGGCGCCGGAGAACTCGAAGAGCGGCTCGAACAGTTGCGAGGCCCGCACTTCGCCCCGCTTCACTTTCCGCCGGTCGAACTCGGGCAGGTTGAGGAAATAATCCCAGTTCGCCTTTTCCGGTTCGCGGAGGGGCTCCTGGGACGCCATGTTGATAGCCTTCAGCCGCGTTTCCGATTTGTTCTTGGCCGGGCAGATGTCCACGCAGAGGGCGCAGCCGGTGCAGTCCTCGGGGGCGACCTGGATGGTGTAGTTCAAGCCCGCCCAGTCCCGGTTCTTCGAAGGCGTGGACTTATACGTCGCGGGAGCGTTTTTCAAAAGTTGCGGGTCGAACACCTTGGCCCGGATGACGGAGTGGGGACAGACGATGACGCATTTGTTGCATTGGATGCAGGTGGCGGGATCCCACACGGGGATCTCCAGGGCGATGTTCCGCTTCTCCCACCGGGCGGTGCCGACGGGGAACGTGCCGTCGACGGGGAACGCGCTCACGGGCAGTTCGTCCCCGCGGCCGTCGATGATGGGCGCCAGGGTCCTGTGGACGAATTCCGGAGCGCCCGCGGGGACCGGCGGCCACATTTCAATGGTGGACGTCACCGCGGAGGGAACCTTCACCTCGTGCAGGTTGGCCAGGGCGTGGTCCACGGCGTTGAAGTTCATTTTGACGATCTCTTCGCCCTTGTTGCCGTAGGCTTTCTTGATGGAATCTTTGATCAATTCAATGGCCGTGTCCTTCGGCAGGACGCCCGAGATGGCGAAGAAGCAGGTCTGCATGATGGTGTTGATGCGCCCGCCCATGCCGGTGTCTTTGGCCACTTTGACGGCGTCGATCACATAGAAACGGGCCTTCCGTTCGATGAGCTGCCGCTGGACGGACTTGGGCAGATGGTCCCACACCTGGTCCTGCCCGTAGGGGCTGTTCAGGAGGAACGTCCCGCCGGGAGTGAGCTTGGAAAGCATGTCGTATTTGTCCACGAACACGAACTGGTGGCAGGCCACGAACTGCGCCCGATCGACGAGGTAGGTGGATCGGATTTTCCGCGGCCCGAAGCGCAGGTGGGACAC
>JACQPF010000385.1 GCA_016207625.1 Elusimicrobiota bacterium
GGGTACAGGGGCTTGGATGGAAAATTCGTCCAATCGCGGTCGACGGTCGTCGTCCACACGGCCACGTGGCCCTTCAGGAAACGACTGACGACGAGCACGGGGCGCCCTGACTCGGACGTCATCAAAAGAGGAACAGCTCCCGGCGAAGGAACGAAGCTCATGATTTTCCGGATCTGCACTTGGTTCCATTCGAATCCGCCGTCTTCGCCCAAATCCCGGCCCAACCCATGGCGCCCCGCCTCCGGCGTCAAGCGCATGGATTCGGACTTGTCTTCAACAGGCCCCCACCGTCCCGGCAAAAGACCCGACCAAGAAGGCGGAGACACGTTATGCCCGGCGGTCACCCAAAGGCCGCCTCCCTTCTTGACGAAAGACTCCAACGAGGAAAAGATCGCCGGGGAAAGGGAAGAAACGTTCAGCAGGGCCACGACCTCCCAGCGAGAGAGGTCCTCGTCTTCCATCCTTTCGGCCGGAATGGTTTGAGAGCGAACCCCGATCCCGGCGAGATCCTCCAAGACAGCGGACAGATAATAGGTTTCATCCTGGACGGGCGACAAAGCGGGAGCCCCGTTCACGACCAAAACGGAAAAGGGAGCCGGCCGCTGCATGAGGAAGAAGCGGGAATCATCCCACGCGAGCGCGTCCGGCTCCAGGGACACTTGCCCCCAGGAAAAAGATCCTCTCTCCGAGATGGAGATCGGCTGGCGCTGGGGTTCATTCGCGAGACGGACTCGTCCCTGGGCGGCGGAGCGGCCTTCCAAAAAAAGCGTCCAGGACTTGTCCCTGCTCGAGGAATCCCCCCACAGGCGATGCTCGAAAACCCCGGACTGGATGGAAACGATTTCCCCGTTGGGCTCTTTCTCTCCCGCCTCCACAAGAAGGACCCGTATCTGCGGATCAAAGCGTACGGAGGAACCGGTTCGGGACCGGGTCAAAACTCGTTTCCATCCGTTCTCCGCGAAATCGGAAAAAAGGAGGACGGCTTCTTGGTTGCCCGACTCCGTTTCAAGCATTTGGTACGCCAAATCCAAGGCGGGCCCCACATCGGTCGGCCTCGCGGTGACGGAAAGCGAATCCAAAGCTTTATTGATTTTTTCCAAGTCCTCGGTGGGAGGCAACGAAAGCTCAACCCTGTTCGAAAACACCACCAAGCCGAAGCGATCGTTCTGTTGAGCTTTCTCAAGAACCGCTTTTGCCTGATCCCGCGCCCACTCGAGCGAAGAAAGACCCGCCTGCCGGGCGTCCATGGAGTAGGACGCGTCCAGGAGCAACACGGCCGTGACGGAACCGTTCAGCATCGCGGCGCCCCCCGCCCAATGCAGGATCGGCCGGGAAAAGAGGAGCATGAGGACCGCCAACAGCAAACAGCGCAACGCCATGAGCAGGATCTGCGTCAAGCGCGAGCGGGCCAGACGCGAACGGACCGCTTCCCGCAAGAGTTCGAGGGAGCTGAAAGGCATGGGACGCGGCCGGGGCCGCGTCAACCAATGGAGGAGAACCGGCCCGGCGGCCACAGGGAGGGCCCAAAGGAACGAGGGATGAAGAAAAGAAAACTCCATGTAGGAACAAGGTACCTTATATCCAAAAGAGAATCAAACAAGCGGGGAGGCAAAAGAAACCATTGCATTTCGCATCACCTTGGCATACGCTTTCATTAATTCTCTTTCGCGGAGAAAACAGACGAACACGAAGAACGAGGAGCCTGTCAATGATGGATCGAAAATGTCTTTATCCCCGCTCGAAGGCCTTACGATGGGCCGTCTTCCTTTTCGCATTTCCGGCGTCCGTTTGCGCGCAGAGCCCTTCCGAGCCGTCCCCGGCGGCCGCGGGAAGAACGATGGATGCGGAGAGCCTTCTGTTTTCCGATTGGGACCGCAAAACGCTTGAGGAACTGCTGAACACGCTCACCGACATCGCGTCGAAGAAAAGTTTGAGCACACGGGAGACCCCCGGCATCGTGACCCTTCTCTCCCAGGAAGAGATCTCGAATTCAGGTGCCCGGGACCTCATCGACATCCTGAGGCTTGTGCCGGGCTTTGAGTTCGGCGTTGATGTTCAAGGGGTGACCTCGGTCGGCATGCGCGGCGTCTGGGGCCATGAAGGCAAAATCCTGCTCCTGGTGGACGGTCAGCCGTACAACGAACTTCTCTATTCCACCCTGCCGTTGGGGAACCGCATTCCCGTTGATCATATCAAGCAGGTGGAAATCATCCGCGGTCCCGGCTCGGCCATCTACGGCGGGTTTGCGGAACTCGCCGTCATCAACATCACGACGAAGGGTGCGAAAGACATCAACGGGGCGGCAGCCTCCTTCACATACGGGCAAATGGAAAAGGCCTACGGCCGGCGGAACGCCAACGTATCCATGGGACGGACGCTGGGCGGCGCCCAAATCTCGGCCGCCGGCTTCTTCGGCACAGGCCAGAGGAGCGACCGCTTTTACACCGATTTCGCGGGGGACCGATACAACATGGAAGGCCGTTCCTCCTTGGATCCGCGGAACCTCAACATCGGCCTCGGCTATAAAGGGCTGAGCACCCGGCTCATCATCGATCAATACAACACGACCGCACAAGATGAGTTCGGCACCAACCTCCCGGAAGCGGCGGGCCTCTCGTTCACTTCCTACTTCTTCGACACGAAATACGATCTCAAAGCGGGCGAAAAACTGGTCGTCACCCCGAACGTCCGCTATACGCATCAAAAACCCTGGAAGGAGAACAGCGCCCTGACGTTTTACGACAAGACCGTCGAACGATACACGGGGAACCTCACGGCTTCCTATGATTTCACGAACCGGCTCAATGTGCTGGGGGGCCTTGAAGTCTATAACGACCGAGCGAAAGTCTCGGACGATACAGACC
>JACQPF010000377.1 GCA_016207625.1 Elusimicrobiota bacterium
CTCGAAGAGCCTGCACGGTCTGGGCCCGCCGGTTCCGGCGGAAGAGCCGGACATCCCGGCCGCCCGAGACCTCCGCCAACTGGTCCGCCATGCGCAGGAGGTGATTGACGCCTTGGATTACCTCCCGTTCCTGTCTCCCGCCGAAAGGTCCGGCAAGCTGTGGCGGACATTCCTTCAGTGGAGAGTGCGGAAAATGGATTTGGCCCTCCTGCACGGATTCCTTCGCCACGTGCAGAAACGACTACAGAAATCGCGATGAAACATCTGCGCGTTTTTGTCGGCCTGGGGAGCAACGTCGGGAACCGGCTGGGGTTTTTGCGGGCGGGCCTGACGGCTCTGGGGCAAATGCCCGGAACGAAGCTGATGAGGGTTTCTCGGATTTATGAGACATCGCCCGTGGGTCCCCGGCAGAGGCCATTCATGAACGCCGCCGCGGAAATAAGGACCGAGCTCTCCCCGGTCGATTTCCTAAAGGAAGTGAAGGATATGGAAAAAAAGATCGGCCGGAAGAAACGCCGGCGCTGGGGGCCGAGGGAAATCGATATCGACGTGCTGTTTTTCGGTTCCCGCAGAATCAAAGTGAAAGGGCTCACTGTTCCCCATCCGGAATTGGCCCGGAGGAAATTCGCGCTCCAGCCCCTTTTGGACGTGGCGCCGCGCTTTCGAGACCCGGTTTCCGGGAAAACGGTGGACCGGCTGAACCGTGAATTGACAGACCCCCGTCAAAGCATTAGACTTTACAAAACGAGGCTATTTCCATGTCCAAAATAACCATCGCCACTCTGCAGGAAATGAAGAAATCGAAAGAGAAAATCGTCGCCCTCACCTGCTACGACGCCTCCATGGCGCGGCTGCTGAACGAGGAGAGCGTCGACCTCCTGCTGGTGGGCGATTCCGTGGCGAACGTGAAGCTGGGGTACGAGCACACCCTTCCGGTCACGCTGGAGGAAATGCTGCACCACACTCGGGCCGTGAAACGGGGCAATTCCCGCGCGCTCCTGGTGGCCGACATGCCGTTCTTGACCTATGAATACGATTCGAAACACGCCGTGCGCAGCGTCGGCCGGCTCATCAAGGAAGGCGGCGCCGAGGCGGTGAAGGTGGAGGGGGGTGAGTCCATCCTTCCGTCCATCAAAGCGCTCATCCACGCCAACGTCCCCGTCATGGGCCATTTGGGCCTGACGCCCCAGGCCATCAACCGGTTGGGCGGTTATCGCGTGCAGGGGCGAACGCCTCAGGACGCGGACCGGATCCTCCGGCAAGCCCGGATCCTGGAAGAAACGGGCGTGTTCACCCTCGTTCTGGAGGCCGTTCCGGCGGAGCTGGCCAAGCGCGTGACGGAAAGCCTCTCGATCCCCGTCATCGGGATCGGCGCGGGCCCGGACTGCGACGGGCAGATCCTCGTCCTCGACGATCTTTTGGGCTTGGGCGAGGGGCCGGTCCCCAAGTTCGTGAAAACGTACGCGTCCCTGAGAGGCGAGGCCGCGCGGGCTGTGCGGCATTTCCGGGACGACGTGAAGAGCGGAAAGTTCCCCCAGCCGGAACAGACGTACACTTGATTGCTGCCGCGATTTCGAGCCTTCCTTAACGCCCCTCTTCCCATGACTTGGGTCATCGTCAGTTTCATCGTTGTGGCGGTCGTCTTGTGGGGATGGTTTTCCTCCAACCTCATCCTCATGCAGGAGCGCTGTCCCATCCAAGCCCTGCCGGGGGCTTTCGGGCTTCCGTTCGAGACGGTGTCGTTCCACGCGGAAGACGGCGTCCGCTTGTCGGGATGGTTCGTCCCGGCCGCGCGGCCGACGGAGATCACCCTCATCCTCTGCCACGGCTGGGGCGCCAACCGCTCGGACATCCTGTTCGGGACCGTCTTCCTCCAGAAGCGCGGCGGCTACAACCTTTTTTATTTCGATTTCCGAAACCACGGGGACAGCGGCGGCACGCGGTCCTCCCTCATCGGGTATGAGAGGCTGGATTTGGAGGCGGCCATTCGGTGCGTGAAGGAACAATGGCCGGACCGATCCCGGCGGGTGGCTCTGTTCGGCCTTTCCATGGGTGGTGCGAACGCCCTCTCGGTGGCGGCGAAGCATCCGGAGATCGAGGCGGTGGTGGCGGAGAGCCCCTTCTCGTCGTTCAACGGTGTGGTCATCCGGTTTGCGCGGCTCTTCCACCACGTCCCGCGGTTTCCTCTGGTGGACATCACGCTCCTGTTCACGAAAATCCGCCTGGGGATGAACCCCGAAGTCCATTCGCCCATCCATCACATCGACAAGATTTCCCCGCGGCCGATTTTTCTCATCCAAGGAGACCGGGACGCGCGCATGCCTCCCTCCGAGGGCGAACGTCTTTTCGCCAAGGCGAAGGAACCGAAGACGTTATGGACCATCCCCGGCGCGGACCACGGCGAACCCGGCCAGGTGGCGGGGAAAGAATACGAGGACCGGATTTTGGAGTTTTACAAAAACGTGTTCGAGAAATGAAAACCATCCGATCTCCCCGGCAAATGCAGTCCCTGGCGCTGGCGTGGCGGCGGGCGGGGAAGACCGTCGGGCTCGTGCCGACCATGGGCGCGCTTCACGAGGGGCACCTTTCTCTCGTCCGGCGGGCGCGGGCAGAGAATGAAATCGTCGTCGTATCGATTTTCGTCAACCCCGCGCAGTTCGGGCCGAAGGAAGACTACCTGCGTTACCCCCGGCCTTTCGCCAAGGACAAGCGGCTGTGCGAACGGGCGGGAGTGAACGTCGTTTTCTCTCCGTCGCCCTCGGCCATGTATGCCGAAGGACACGACACCTGGGTGACCGTTGAAAAATTGTCCCGGCCGCTCTGCGGGGCGTTCCGCCCCGGGCATTTCCGCGGCGTGGCGACGGTGGTGGCGAAGCTTTTCAACCTGGTTCAGCCCGCCCGGGCCTACTTCGGCATGAAGGATTTCCAACAAATGTGCATCATCGAGCGCATGGCCGAAGACCTCCATATGCCGGTCAAGATCGTTCGCTGTCCCATCCTGCGGGACCCCGGAGGGCTCGCCCTCTCCAGCCGCAACGCCTATTTGGCTCCCCAGGAGAGGCAAGCCGCGCGAAACATCTCCCTCGCTTTACGGGCCGCCGAGGAAGTGATAAAATCTCATGCCCGCGTTCCGTCGGCGAAAGTGACGGCGGCGGCGTGGTCCATCCTTCGGAAGATCCCGGGGATGCGCCTGGACTATCTGAGCGTCGCCGATCCCGCGACGCTGGAGCCTTTGGCTCTGGTGCGCGGTCGGGCCCTGGTCGCGGCGGCCCTCTGGATCGGGAACACCCGGTTGATCGACAACCGGTTGGTGAGGAACTAATTTGTTGACCGCTTTCGTGCATATCTGGACGAACTATCTGGTCCACGTGGTGGACATCCTGCTGGTGGCCTATCTCTTCTACCGGCTGCTCCTGCTCATTCAGGGGACGCGCGCGGTGCAGGTGCTGCGCGGCGTCACCATGCTGGCCCTGGCGACGTTCCTGGTACAAAGCGTCCTGCACCTGCCCATGCTGAGCTGGATCTTCCGC
The DNA here is from genome assembly GCA_016207625.1 of Elusimicrobiota bacterium. Lineage (GTDB taxonomy): Bacteria > Elusimicrobiota > Elusimicrobia > FEN-1173 > FEN-1173 > JACQPF01. Next base: position 3,531 of record JACQPF010000377.1, read on the forward strand.
ACGTTTTGGATGGCCTGGGCGGTGATCCTCGCGGTGGTGTTCCAGCCGGAACTCCGGTCGATCCTGGCGCAATTGGGCAGCCAAAGGCTGGGCCGCCTCCTCCTGCC
>JACQPF010000378.1 GCA_016207625.1 Elusimicrobiota bacterium
CGGCTTGTCGTACACGGGCACGAGCTGTTTGCTGACGGCGAGGGTGAGCGGGTACAGACGCGTTCCGGAACCGCCTGCCAGAATGATGCCTTTCATGAATTCCTCCCAGAAGAAGTTTCATTTTGATGCCCTTCCCTTAAAAGATCGTTCACCGTCTTCGCGGGGTGGAACGTCCCCACCGGCACTTCGACGAAAACCGTGTTCCAACGGGCCATGCCGCCGTTCCACAAGCCGGGGCGCTCGAGAGCCTTCAACGGCCGCCCGTCCTGGGTCTTTTGAGAAATGAAAACCGCCTGGGGATCGACATGCCTCGTCAAATCGTAAGGCCGGCCGGCCGCGTCGCGTAGGCCGCAGACCATATTCACCGGATTGAAATGCGTGGACTTCGCGAAGATCTCCTGTTGTTCCGGCGAGGCGGGATCCACTTGAGCTCCCTCGACGATCTGGAGGGACGCGTCCCCGGCATCCCCCCGCACCCAGAAGGGGCCTCCTCCCGGCTCGCCCGTGTTCCTCACCACGCCGCACAGGCGAATGGGGCGGTCGAGTTTTTCCATGACGAACCGCCGTTGATCTTCCGCGGCGCCGGTTTTAATCCCAGGAGGCAGGACGAGAGAAAGCCGCTCTTCGGCGAAACTCACGGCGCCCCGCAGGGCAGGATCGTTCGCGGGCCCCGATCTCAGGCGGCGAAGATGTTGAAACGCCTCCTCTTGCAGGTCCACGAGGAGCCCGCCGAGGATCTTCTCCCAGCGGCACCGCTCCGGCTTCAGCCGGTCCGCCGTCACGTTATCGACGTTCTTCACGAAGACGATGTCGCCCTTCACGTCGTTGAGGTTTTGCAGGAGCGCGCCGTGGCCTCCCGGGCGGAACAGCAGGCGGCCGTCCGCGAGACGGAAAGGCCGGTTGTCCAAATCCACGGCGAGCGTGTCGGTGGACCGGTCTTGAACCGAGAACCCGATCAAATACCGGCATTGAAACCGTTTTTCACATCGCGGGACGGCCACCCTGGCGAAGGACTGAAAGTCCTCCGCATGTTCCGGCGACACGGTGAAATGCAGCCGGCAGAGGCCGTCCCGGTTTTGCAGGACGCCCGCCGCTTCCACGAGGTGCTCCTCGAAAGCCGTCCGGCCGCCCTCCGGATATCGGTGGAACTTCATCAACGCCTTGGGGAGGCCGGCGTAATGGAGGCCCTTGGCGCTGAGCAGGAATTCGATGACCACGTCGAAACGATTGTCCCGCAAATGGAGGTCCAGGTCGTGGCCGTTTTGAGACATGGCCGACCGCAAATCCTCGTAAAAAGCGAACTTGGACAGGCCCTGGAGGAAAGCGTAGATTTCCCGGACCTCAGGATCGTCCGAAGACTCCAAGGCCGCCACGGCGGCCGGCCGGGAGCCTTCCGGCACATTCAAGATGGGCATCAACGCTTTGAACATACGGCTGGCCGCGCCCGAGGCCGGTACGAACCGCATGGCCCGGCCGGAAAGGCGGGCTTCGTCAAAACGCTCGATGAGCCGGCCGGCTTCCGCCTCGCGCAGCGCCAAGATCCCGTCGCCCACCGTGCAGGGACGGTTGAGTTGGATGGCCCCCGGCGGCGAGATGAACAGGATCAACTGCCGGAGGGCTTCTTCCTCCGGGATCCCCCTCTCCCGCATCTGGCGCAGATCCTCTGTCGTAAAGCCTGTCGGCTCCACTTTAAACTCCTTCAAGCGTTGGGTGCGCTTAATCGATTGAGATACAACGTCTGCGTGGGATAGGCGAACCCGATGCCCCGCTTGTCGAATTCCTCTTTGATGGCGAGGTTGATCTCCTGGTGAATGTCCATATACCGGTTGTAGTCTCCGCTTAAGACGTAGTAGACCACCTCAAAATTCAAGCTGAAATCCCCGTAAGACGCGAAGTGGGCCCGGTCGAAAAGCGTTCCGGAGACGCGTTTGACGACGGACTGAATCAAGCCGGGGATTTCCTTCAGTTGGCCGTGGGCCGTCTCGTACGTCACGCCCAGCGTGAAGGTGACCCGGCGCTTTTCCATCATTTTATAATTTCGAATGCGGGAACCGGTCAAGTTCGTATTGGAGAAGACCAGGAGCTCGCCGTTCAAGCTCCGGATCCGCGTGGTCTTGATGCCGATGTGCTCGATCGTCCCCATGAACTCGTCCACGACGACGAAGTCCCCGATGGAGAAGGGCCGGTCGAAAAGGATGGCGATGTAACTGAAGAGGTCCCCCAAGACCGCCTGCGCGGCCAGGGCCACCGCGATGCCGCTGATGCCCAGGCCCGTGATCACCGTCGACACCTTGACCCCCAGGTTGTCCAGGAGGAAGATAATGCCCACGCCCCAGATCAAGATCCGGACCACCGGCAAGAGGCCCCGCATTCCTTTTTCCAGGCTTTCGTTCCGCTGTTTCTTCACCCAGAGATCCATGACGGTGTAACTGACGGTCTGCGTGAGGAAGCGGACGCCGTAAAACGTCAGCAGGACGATCCCCAGGAAAGACATGGCCTTCCGTCCGAAGGGAGGAAGGGCGAGGCTGCGAATTCCAAAATAGAGGACGCCGAAATACAACAGCGGGACGAGAGTGCTCTCGATGACTTGGATGAGGAAATCGTCCACGCTGGTTTCCGTCATCTGGGCCCAGGCCTTGAGCCGCCGGATGATGAGTTTCTGGGCCACCAAGACCATCAGAGACCCGGCCAGAATGGAAAAAAGCGCGACGAAGTAATCAAACCCTTGGTTGTTCATGTTTTCCTCCGTTTACTTGCGGCACAAAAAGACGAGGTCGAAATACCAGTGCCGGCGGACTTCCAAGACGTGAAAGCGCTCCTGGAGCTTCCGTTTCCACTGGGACTTGGTCAAATGAACGTGGTGCGCGTGCTTCCACATCCGGCCCACCAGATGGGTCCAAAGGCTCCAAAGAACCTTCCAAAGCAAGTTATCGTCGGGAACGGTCACGATCAGCGTTCCCCCCGGCGCCAGGGCGCGGTGGATGTCGTTCAAGGCGCCGGGCAGGTCATCGGCGTGCTCCAGGATCTCCATGGCCGTGACGTTCTGGAACCTCTCGCTCGAAAACGGCAAATGCCGGACTTCCCCCCGGCAGAAATCGAAAGGCCCGGAGCACGGCTTGATGTCCAGGCCCGTTCCGCGCCCAACCTCCCGGAGGAACGCTCCATCCGGCATGGAATCGCAGGGCCGTCCGCATCCCAAGTCCAACAGGCGGCCCGGCTGGAGATGCGCCGCCACTTTCTTGTAGCGGCCCCGGTGGTAAAGCTCACGGAGCCGGTCCAGGGGACGCCCTCCCCATCGCAAATCGAACAAGGATTCCAGGTAATTCAAAATCACGAACGCGGAAAGCTTCGAATGACCGCTGCGGCGGTCTTTAAAAATGAAGGGCACCTCCCGGATCTTCACCGGGTGGGCCCGGACGACGATTTCAAGGAGGATCTTGTATCCCCGGGGGCGCAGACGGTCCCGGACTTTTTGATAGATCTCCCGCCGGATCAAAAAATACCCGCTCATCGGGTCCGAGAGGAACATGGGCAGAACCGACCGGGAAAGCCGCGTGGCCGCGTCCGACGTGAACCGGCGAACCCAAGGCCATCTGTCCGCCCCGCCTCCGGGAATGCGCCGCGAGGCGATGACCACGTCGGCGCCCTCATGGATGAGCCCGATCATTTGCGGGAGGACTTTCTCATCATGGGACTGGTCCGCGTCCATCACGCCCAATATTTCGCCCCGAGCCTGCCGGAACCCTTCCAAGATCGCGCTGGAAAGGCCGCGATCCGTGATCCTCCTCACAACGCGCACGCGCGCATTCCCTCGCGCATGGTCTTCGGCAAGCCGCCAGGTGCCGTCCGGGGAATCGTCATCGACCACCAGGAGCTCGTAATCTTTTCCGTTCAGGACGCGATCCAGGCGGCGAAGCATCTCCAGGATGTTTTCCCCTTCCTCATAAGTCGGGAGAACGATAGAGATCTCGGGCATTGGTTTATTGGACCGCGCGCAAACGCTTTTGCCGCAGGCTTTCCACCTGTTCTTCCAACGGTTTCAGCTTGGGGTCTTCCGGGGACATTTTCCGGCAGAACTCCAAGTGACGGGCGGCGCGCTCCGCATCCATCATCGCTGTGGAATAGAGCACGGCCAAATAATAATGAACGTTGTAGTCCTCCGGATCAAAGAGCAAGCCCCATTCCCATTCGCGGGCGGCGGTCGGGTATTCCTGATTTTGATAGGCCTCATACCCTCGTTTAAAATAGGCTTCGGATTTCTGTTTCCCCCTCAAATCCCCCACATGTGCGCGCTCCAGATAAACCAGATACAAGGCGATCCCGGCGGAAAACAACAACAAGCTGGCCGCAAAGAGCTTGCGGGAATACGCGGCCCAGGGAGACTTCGCGGGGACGTCCTCGTGCTTTTGGACCTCTTCCTTCGGATCCGCGAACGACGTGAAGGCCAGGGCGATGAAGATCGGGAAAATCGGAAGGAAAAGCCGCGTTTCCTGAAAAATCGGGATGACGAAATGGAACACCAGGAAATACGGCAGGAACACCGCCAGCCGCCTCAAGAATTTCGGTTTCCGGTGGAGGCCGTTCAGGGCCGGTAGAACGAGAGGCGCGAAGAGCAGAAAGAAATAAAGGTAAGACCTGAAGCTGCGAAGGTTCAAGCTGAGATCGTTGAATTCCGCATAGGCGGTGTGATGCCCGAACACGAAACGAAGCCCGAAATAGGCGCCGAAGGCCAGGGCGCAGAACGCTCCGAATTTCGCGGCCGTCGCGGGGACCGCTTCCTCATCCCACCGGTACAACAGCCACGCCAGGGGCAGGAGCACCGGGGTCTCGCGGTTGATCATGGCGACCGGCAGAAGCGCGGCGAAAGCGGCGTCTTTTCGGCGGCGGATCAGGTCGTATCCCAAAAGAAAAAAGACCATGTTGAGGGGATCCGTTTCCTGCATGTAATAGTTGATGTAAGTGAAGGGCATCCAGGCCAGGGCCAAAACCGTTCCGGCCAGGGCCAGGGGCAAAGGCAAATAGATCAGCAGGAACCGATGGAGGAGGAAGGCGGCAACAAATGTGAAGACCCATCGCAGAATGAGGTAGGAGGCTTGGAAAGGGTCTTGAAAACCCAATGCGCGGCCCAGGCGTTGAATCCCTTCGGCCGCGTAACACGTCAGCACTCGGTATTGAAGAGGCGCGGGCGCGGTGTTGTGGAGCACCTGCGCATGCAGTTCCCGGCGCGCTTCGATGGCGGGGCCGTCCAGCAGCCGGCTATGGACCCCCACGCACAAACCCACGAGACATGCGTAAAGGAAAAGGCACCAGCGGGTGGTGAGTCTGTCTGTTTTCAAGCTTCCACGGGTAGATTGACGATGTCGTTCAGGTTCGTCCAAAGGCTCTTACACTTCGTGCACTCGAAATATTTCAGCTCGGCTCCCTTCTCCGCGCGGCCTTGCTTGACCACAACAGTTCCCTTCGCGTTGCATTTCGGACACAGCACGTCGGTCACGGTCATTCCTCCTGTTTTATCGGGTTTCCTTCTCTGCCGAGGGGAACCGGTATTCGATCTCATCCCCCCGCACCAGGCCGAGGGACCGGCGCGCTTCCCGCTCTAAAAAAGCGTCGTCGTTTTTCGATCTCGCCAGCAGGTCTTGCTTTTGCGCCAGGCGGCTTTGGGCCTCTTCAAGTTTTTTCCGGACCTGGTGAAACTCCCGCCGGCGGGAAAAATAGGAACGGACCCCCTCGTTGGAGATGAACACGCCCAACGCCAGAAGGCCCAACCCGATCCAAATCCAGTTCTTGCGGAAGCTCAATCGAAGTCAGCGGGTTTTCAAGAACGCTTTTGCCCCGGGGAAGGACGCTTTGGCCCCGAGTTCCTCTTCAAGACGCATGAGCTGGTTGTATTTGGCGATCCGCTCAGAACGGGAGGCGGAACCCGTTTTAATCTGTCCGGCGTTCAAAGCCACGGCGAGGTCGGAAATGAAGGTGTCTTCCGTTTCGCCGGAGCGATGGGAGATGATGGTGCCGTATCCCGCCGCCTGGGCCTTCTGCACGGCGTCCACGGTTTCCGTGAGAGTGCCGATCTGGTTCACTTTCACGAGGATGGCGTTCGCGATGCCCTCGGCGATGCCGCGGCGCAGCCGCTGGACGTTGGTGACGAACAGGTCATCGCCGACGAGCTGCATCCGCGCGCCGAGGCGCCGGGTCAGCGCCTTCCAGCCGGCCCAGTCATCTTCGCCCAGGCCGTCTTCGATGGACACGATCGGATAC
>JACQPF010000379.1 GCA_016207625.1 Elusimicrobiota bacterium
CCGCCGTCACCATCCCGCTGACGCTCCTCATCACGTTCATCGTCATGAAGCGCCTCGGCATGTCCGGCAACCTCATGAGCCTGGGCGCGCTGGACTTCGGCATCATCGTGGACGGCGTCGTGATCGTGATCGACAACTGCGTCCGCCGCGTCCACGCCAAGGCCCGCGAGCTGGGCCGGGGCCTGTCGCGGGAGGAGCTCAACCACACCGTGGTGGACGCCGCGCTCGAAATCCGCCAGTCCGCCGGCTTCGGGGAGCTCATCATCGTCGTGGTGTTCATCCCCATCTTCGCGCTCACCGGAGTGGAAGGCAAAATGTTCATCCCCATGGTGGGCACCTTCAGCCTTGCGGTTTTGGCGGCTCTGCTTCTTTCCTTCACCTTGGCCCCCGCTCTGGCCAGCCTGTTCCTGAGCGGCCGCGCGGAGGACAAAGAACCCTGGCTCATGGACGCTTTGCGTCGGGCCTACGCGCCCACGCTTCAGTGGGCGCTCAGGCGCCGCAAGACCGTGTTGGTCTTCGGCGGGGCTTCGGTCTTGGCGGGCGGGCTCCTCTTCCTCCGCCTGGGCGGCGAATTCCTGCCTCAGCTGGACGAAGGCTCTTTGGTGATCCAACTGGTCCGGCCCTCCACCATCAGCATGGACCAGGCCGTGGCGCTTCAGGAAAAATCCGACAAGCTCATCCAGGAATTCCCCCAAGTGGCCCGGGTCTACTCCCGCATCGGCACCTCGGACGCCCTCACCGACCCCATGCCCATCGGCCTCTCCGACACCTTCGTGATGTTCAAAAATCAAAAAGATAAAGCCGCCGTCACCCCCAAAATCGTCGAACGGCTCCGGGCGGAAATCCCCGGCCAGCGCGTGCTCCTCACCCAACCCATCCAGATGCGGTTCAATGAGCTCATGGAAGGCACGCGGGCGGATATCGCCGTCAAAGTCTTCGGCGACGACATGGACACCCTGGGCGAGGCGGCTCAAAAGGCCCAATCCGTCATCGAAAAAGTGGAAGGCGCGGGAGACGTGGAACTGGAAATGCAGGGCAAATCACCGCTCCTCCATGTGTCGCCGAAGCTGGAAATGCTCAATTCCTTGGGCGTGTCCAACCAGGAAGTGCTGGAAACCGTGGGCGTGGCCATCGGCGGCGAGGAAGTGGGGTCCATCTATGAAGGGATGCGGCGCTACCCCATTGTGGTGAGGCTGAACGAGAAGGACCGTTCCGACCTGGACGCTCTCAAGGCGCTGCCGGTGGGTCTTTCGGCCAACTCCACCCTGCCGCTGTCCGAAGCGGCGTCGCTTCGCTTTAAGGACGCCTACGGCACCATCCTCCGGGAACAGGGCAAGCGGCGGGCCGGAATCCTGGTGAACCCGCGCGGGCGAGACACGGAAAGCTTCGTCGTGGACGCGCAAAAGGCCGTAGCCTCTTCCGTGAAAATGCCGCCCGGCTATTTCATGGAATGGGGCGGCAACTTCAAAAACCTTCAACAGGCGCGGCGACGGCTGGCGGTCTTAACGCCTTTCGTTTTGGCGCTGGTGCTGCTCATCATCTACGCGGCGTTCCGGAACATCTATCAGACGTTGCTGGTGTTCTCTTGTGTTCCGCTGGCGCTGGTGGGAGGCGTCCTGGGCCTGCTGTTAAGCGGGCTTCCTTTCAGCATCTCGGCGGGCGTGGGGTTTGTGGCTCTTTCCGGCGTGGCGGTGCTGAACGGCGTGGTGCTGATCAACTGCTTCAACGACCTCCACCGCCAGGGCCTGCGCGGGGCCGACCTCATCAAGCTCGGAACGGGCCTCCGCATCCGGCCTGTGCTCATGACGGCCCTGGTGGAGATTTTCGGCTTCCTGCCCATGATGCTCTCCACCGGCATGGGCGCCGAAGTCCAAAGGCCCCTGGCGTCCGTGGTCATCGGCGGCGTGATTTCGTCGACGACGCTGACCCTGATCGTCTTGCCGGTCCTCGTGCGGCTCCTGGAAAAGAAGATGTGGGACCGCTGATCGGAGGGTAGAGGTCCCCATGGGAATGTGCTATATTTTGGGGAACCGTTTTACATTAACGAACAAGAGGTTGAGGGATGAAATTTCTCGTCACGGGCGCCGGCGGCATGATCGGCGCCAACTTGGCTTTGTCTTTGGAGAGGGAAGGGCATGAGGTCCACGCCCTGGATCATTTCAACATCGGAGCCCGGCACAACCTGCGCGATTTTCACGGCAAGGTCCACGTCGGAGACATCCGGTCCTTCGACTATGGTTCCCTCGGGCATTTGGACGGCATCTTCCACCAGGCCGCCATCACCGACACCACCGTGATGGACGAAAAGCTCATGATGTCCGTGAACGTGGAAGCCTTCGAGACGATCCTCGCCTACGCGAAGACATCGGGGTGCCCGAAGGTGGTCTATGCCTCCAGCGCGGCCACGTACGGCAAAGGCACGGTCCCCATGCGGGAGAGCCAAACGCCGTCGCCCGCCAACATCTACGGCGTCAGCAAAGTGGAGATGGAGAAATCGGCCCGGCGTTTCACCTCCCAGCATCCGGAGGTGCGGGCGGTGGGGCTGCGCTACTTCAACGTCTACGGCCCCCTGGA
>JACQPF010000399.1 GCA_016207625.1 Elusimicrobiota bacterium
CCACCACGTCCAAGCCCGTGGCTGTGCGGCCGCCGTGGATATAAACCTCCCAAGCGGTCTTTCTTTTCACCGCGCTCTTCCGCTTCGCGTCGATGGCCACGACGATGCATTGCGCGCCGAAGCGGACCGACGACTCGCGTATGAAACCCGGGTTCTGCACGGCGGAGGTGTTCAGGGACACCTTGTCCGCGCCGGCGTTCAAAAGGACGCGGATGTCCTCCACCGTACGGATCCCGCCGCCCACGGTGAGCGGGATGAACACCTGCTCGGCCGTGCGGCGGACCACGTCCAAAAGGATCGGCCGTTTTTGGGAAGAGGCCGTGATGTCCAGGAACACCAACTCGTCGGCGCCTTCCCGGTTGTAACGTTTGGCCACCTCGACCGGGTCTCCCGCGTCGCGAAGGTTCAGGAACTTCGTGCCCTTCACCACGCGGCCCGCGTCCACGTCAAGACAGGGGATGATGCGCCGCGTCAGCATACCTGAAGGGCCTCCGCAAACGACAAACGGCCATCGTAAAGGGCTTTGCCCACGATGCATCCTATCAACCCTTCGGGCTCAAGAGCCTTCAAGGCCTTGATGTCGTCCAAACAAGAGACGCCGCCCGACGCATAGACCGCCATGCGGCTGGATTTCATGACGGCGCGCGTGGCCTCCACATTCGGCCCGGACAACGTGCCATCTTTTGAAATATCCGTGAAAATCAGTTCTTGGAACCCCATCCCCTCGACGCGCCGCAGGGCCTCCGGCAAGGCCAAACCGCTGCCCTCCTTCCACCCCTCCAGCTTCACTTCTCCGTGGCGAGCGTCCACGCCCGCCAGGAGCCGTCCCTTATATTTTCGCAGGGCCTCCGCCACCCAGGCGGGCTCTTTGAAAAGAGCTGTGCCGATGATGGCCCGGTCGATCCCTTTTTCCATGACGCGCGAGAGGATCTCCAAGCTTCGCAACCCGCCGCCCATCTGGATCTCACAGGGGACCGACGACTTGATGTCAAAAATAACGTCCAAGTTCGAACCCAACCCCAACGCCGCGTCCAAATCAACCAAATGAATCCGCTTCGCTCCCTTGGCATGCCATCCCCTCGCAACCTCGATGGGATCGGCGGAATAAACCGTCTCATTATTCGGATCGCCGTGCACCAGGCGCACGCAGCGCCCGCCCCGGATATCGATGGCCGGAATGATCAGCATGCTTCAGGCACGCTTTTCAAAAGGCGTTTCAAGAAGAGCAGGCCTTTTTCTCCGCTCTTTTCCGGATGGAACTGGGTTGCGGCCAGACGGCCCCTGGCCACAGCGGAGCAAAACCGGCGGCCATAGGCTGTTTCCGTCCAAACCACGGATCGTTCAACCGGCTCGGGATAGAATGAATGAACGAAATAGAAGAAATCAGGCTTCGGCAAAGCCGCCGTCATCGCCTCGGCCCGCCGTTGAGGCGAAGCCTCGTTCCAGCCCATGTGCGGCACTTTGAGCCGGGAGAGAGATCGCCCAAACCGGAACTTCTTCACGCGCCCGCGCAGGAGGCCCAGCCCTTTTGTCCCAGGCGCTTCTTCGCTCCCGTCAAAAAGCAGTTGAAGACCCAGGCAAATACCGAAATAAGGTTTGTCCGCTTCCACCCAGCGGCGGATGAACCGGTCCAAACCTTTCGTCCGCAAAACGTCCATGGCGGCGTCGAAAGCGCCGACGCCGGGGACGACGAGCAGTTCGCTCCGCGACAGGTCCGGGACCGAGTCGGACACGACGACGCGCGCGCCCGCTTCCTCGAATGACTTGGCCACCGAGCGCAGATTGCCCATGCCGTAGTCCAAAACACCGACTCTCTTCATCTACAAACGGCCCTTGGTGGATGGGATGGCGGCCGCGCGCCGAGGATCCGCGAATACGGCTTGGGCCAGGGCCCGGCCGAACCCCTTAAAAACCGACTCGGCGATGTGATGGTTGTTCCGCCCCTCCAGCAAACGGATGTGCAGGTTCATTTTGGCGTTGAACGCCACGGATTGAAAGAAATCCTCAATCAGCTCGAAACTGAACGGCGCTTTACTTTGGGGAGAGAATTTCACCCGGTAAACGATGTAGGGACGCCCGGACAGGTCCAGCGCCACATAGGACAACGTCTCGTCCATGGGCGTTAAGGCTTCCCCGCGCATTTTCGTCGTCCCATCGGCTTCGTGTATCCGTTGGGCTTGCCCGTAGCGGACGATCCCCCGCTTATCTCCCATGGCCTCGGCGATGGCCTCTCCGAGAGCGATCCCGATGTCCTCCACCAAGTGGTGGTCGTCGATGTGCGTATCGCCCTTCGCCCGCACCGTCAGATCGAAATTCCCATGCTTGGCGAAGAGCTCCAACATGTGGTCCAGGAAAGGCAAAGTGGTCGCGACTCGGTACCGGCCTTTTCCGTCCAAGTTGATGGCCAGCTGTATGGAGGTTTCCTTTGTGACGCGGTTCCTTTTTGCGATGCGGTCCGGCATTTAGGAATCCTTTCGCCGCACCAAAAGAGAAGCGGCGTGGTAGTGAAGGCCTTCGGCCTCGGCCAAAAGCGCAATGGAAGCGGCTTTTTTCCGCAACAAATCTTTCGTGAGCCCGATGACGCTTGAGCTCTTCAGAAACGTCCGGACGGAAAGCCCGGAAGAAAAACGTGCGGATCGATTCGTGGGCAGCACATGCGACGGCCCGGCCCAGTAATCCCCGGTGGCCACGGGCGTCCATGCCCCCAGGAAAATCGCCCCGGCGTTCCGAATTCCCGATAGGAAACGGTTCGGGTTCTTCACCATCAAAGACAAATGTTCCGGGGCCAGGTTGTTCGCCGCATCCACGGCGTCTTTCCAATCCCGGACTTTCACGAAACGGCATTGCGCCAGGAACTTCTTTTCAACTCTTTCCTTAACGCGCCGGAGCACCCGCGCATCGGTGGACAATAACGTGGCTCGCGCCAGCGGGTCGTGTTCGGCCTGGGCCATGAGGTCCGCGGCGGCGAAGTCCGCGGGCGAGCTTGCATCCGCCAGGACCACGATCTCGCTCGGCCCCGCCAGCATATCGATGCCCGTTTGGCCGAACACTTGGCGTTTGGCCTCGGTCACCCAGGCCCCGCCGGGCCCGACGATCAAATCCACTTTGGGGACGGTGCGCGTGCCGAAGGCCAGGGCGCCGACGGCGGCGACCCCCCCGAGCTGATAGATTTCGTCCACCCCGGCCAAAGCCGCCGCGGCCAGGACTTCCTCCGTGAGATGTTTGGGCGGAGTGGCCATCACGATTTTCCGAACCCCCGCGACGCGCGCCGGGATGGCCGTCATCAACACCGTGGAGGGATAGGCGAACCGTCCGCCCGGCACATAAAGCCCCGCCGAATCCACGGGGAGGATGGATTGCCCAACAGTGAGCCCGCCGGAGGATTCCCTCCAAGAACGTACCATGCGGCGGCTCTCGGCCAAATGAAAACGCCGGATCTGGCGGGCCGCGTCGGACAAGACGGCTCTCTTGCCGGGGGGAAGGCCTTTCAGCGCCCGTTCGGCGCGTTCTTTGGGAACACGCCATTTTCCGGGCCGCAAAGAAACTCCATCCCACCGGCGCAGGAGCGAAACAAGGGCTTTGTCTCCCTGCCGCTGGATCTGTTTGAGTATGCTTTGGACTTTGTCTTGCAAGAGGTAAGAATTATATCAAAATATGTAACTAAGAAACTGCCTCAAAACCC
>JACQPF010000380.1 GCA_016207625.1 Elusimicrobiota bacterium
GCGCACGGTGAGGGTTTCGGTGCGGTTCCCTTCCGCATCCACCGTCACGATGCTATCGGTGTAGCCCAAAACCTGCCCGGCGGCGTTGTAATGGGTTTCCATCCGCCGCGTCGTCGTGACCACGCCCAAGGGGTCCGTCACCGTTTCTTCGAAACCGTAGAGCCGGCCGGCGGCGTCATAGGTGATGTTCATTTGGGAGCGCACCGTCAAATTCCCCCGCGGATCCGTCGTCCGCTCCTCGAAGCTGGCCAGGAGGCCGCGCCGGTCGTATGTGCCCACCCAATCCGTGTGCGTCACCAAACCCAGGGCGTCCGTGGTGTTCTGGCTGTAACCCACCATTTGTCCAAGGCGGTTATAGAGGATATTGGAACGTTCCACAACGGTCGTCGTGTCCAATGTGCCGTTCACAACGTCATAACTATGATTGACCTCGCGGTAGGAGGTCAACTGGCCCAAATTGTTGTAAGTTCCCGTCCAATCCACGCTTTGGCGCAGGTCGGGGTTGTCCGTGCCTTGGATTTCCTGGTGATAACCGATGAGGTTCCCTACCGAATCGTATCGCATATCCGAGCGCGTGAGGGTGGTGGTGACATCCAAGAGGTCCGGGGCGAACTTCCGGCGCGTTTCTTCAAACCCGGTGAGCTGTCCCAAACTGTTGTACCCCAGGGCCTGCCAATGCACCGTCTCCGTCACGGAATCGGCATTGTTCGTGAGCGTGTCCTGATAGGAGTCCATCTGGCCCAATCGGTTGTATTGGATTTCATCTCTCGCCGTCGTCGTTTGATAAACCCCCTGGGGGCTGGTCTCCCGGCGGGTTTCCACGAAACCCGTCATTTGGTTGTTGGAATTGTATCCGGTCGACTGCCAGAGCACGTTCACGGACACATCCGGCTTATCGCTGGAAACGCGGTCTTCCTCGTAACTCGCCAACCGCCCATAGGCATCGTACTGCATGTCGTATCGGGTGGTCGTCGTGGTCAAATCCAAATCGGCGCCGTTTTCCGCCTGGCCCAACTGCTGGACGGTTTCGTGATAGCCCGAGAGCCGTCCGGCGGCGTCATAAGTGATGTCTTTTTGCTCGCGCACCGTCAGGTTCCCACGCGAATCCGTCGTCCGTTCCTTAAAGCTCGACAGGAGGCCCCGGCCGTCGTAAGTGCCCACCCACTCGGTTTGGCTCACCTGGCCGAGAGCGTCTGTGGTGTTCTGGCTGTAGCCCACCATCTGGCCGATGCTGTTGTAGTGAATGTTCGAACGCTCCACCACCGTGGTGGTGTTCAACGCTCCGTTCACCGCGTCGGAGGTGTGGTTCACCTCACGGAATGAGCTCAGTTGGCCCAAATTGTTATAGGTGCCCGTCCAATCCGAACTCTGGCGGAGGTCCGGGTTGTCCGTGCCCCGGGTTTCCTGGTGATAAGCGATGAGGTTCCCCGCCGAATCATATTGCATCCCCGAACGCGTGATGGTGGTGGTGACATTCAAAACATCCTGTGCGAACCGCCGGCGAGTCTCTTCAAAACCTGTGAGCTGGCCCACGCTGTTGTAGCCTTGGGCCTTCCAATTCACCGTCTCCGTCACGGAATCGGCGCTGTTGGTGATGTCCTCCGTATAGGAGATCAGTTGTCCGTTTCTGTTGTATTGGATCAGGCTCCGCTCCGTCGTGGTTTGGTTCGTTCCCTGCGGGTTCGTCTCCTGGCGGGTTTCCACAAAACCCGTCATCTGGTTGTTGGAATTGAATCCGGTGGACTGCCATTGCACGTTCACGGACACATCCGGCTTGTCGCTGGAAACCCGGTTCTCCTGATAACCCACCAGCCGCCCGAAGGTGTCGTATTGCATGTCGTAACGGGTGGTCGTTGTGGTCAAATCCAAGTTCGAGCCGTCCGCGGCCTGGCCTGTCTGTTGGACCGTCTCCGTGAACCCCGTGCTTTGGCCCAACCCGTTGAAAGACACGGCGTCCCACACTCGGACGGTGGCCAGCCCGCCGGCCGTTTCCTGCCGGGTTTCCTCATGGATGAGCCGGCCCGCCGAGTCGTATCGCAGGTTCTGCCGGACGGTGATCGTGACGTTGGAAAAATCCGGGCCGATGGATTCCCGCCTCTCCAAACTGCCGATCATCTGGCCCAAGTCATTGTAAACAGCGCCGCTGAAGGCGATGCGCTCCGTGAGCCCAGGAGTGGAGCTGTCTTGCAGGGTTTCCGAATAGGACAGCATTTGGTTTAGATTGCTATAGACAACATCGGCGCGAGCGCTCGTGCGGGTGCGGTCCAACGTCGTGGAAAGCTCCCGCGTCTTCTCCGTATAATGGGTAGCCAACCCTTGCTTGTTATAAACGAGTCCGCTCTTTTCCGTCAAGGTCACAAGCTCCCCGGCCCGCAACGTTCCGGAAAGGACCGCCTTTTTCTGCTCCGGGCTGAGGCTCAGCCAATCCATGGGGCTCCTCCCCAGAGCGATCTCCCGCCCATCGAATTGGACGTCCCGGTATCCTGTCACCAGCCCAGCCGCGTTGTACGTGGTGCCTTCCCGCACGTTCGTTTTGGTCGTGTCCAACAAGATCGGCCGCACGGTGCCGTCGCTCAAGGTTTCGGTGCCCTGCCCGAACGTATGCTGAACTTCCACCGTTCCGATCTCACGGCCGAAATCGTCATAGGTCGTCTGGAGCCTCTCCACCATGGTGGTCAGGTCCGGGGTGGAGCTGTCCCGCTGTTCTTCGACATAGGTCTCCAACTGCCCGAGGCCGTTGTAGGTCATCCCGGTTCGCGTATACGTCTTTGTCGTGTCCAGGCCGATGCCTAAACTGTGGATCGTTTCCCGGGTCCCCGTCAGGTTGCCGTTGGAATCATACGATAGCGCTTCCCACGTCTTTTCCGTGGTCATGCCGGGAGCGTCCGAGCGGTTCGTGGTTTCCGTGTAACGGATGACCTGCCCCAGCAGGTCATATTCAATTCCGGTTCGTTCCGTCCGGACTTCGAGTCCCAGCGTTCCATCCGGATTGGTATCCGTTCGGGTTTCAAAGAAACCCGACATGCGGCCATAAATGTCGTAGGACCCCTGCCAATGGACCATGGCGGTGATCCCGGGCGATTCACTGCGAGTCACCGCGTCCGTGTATGACAAAATCTGCCCCATCGGGTGGAAAACGATGTCGCTTCGCACGGTCGTGCTGCCGCCGGCCGGCACGCCCGCGCCGTTGGTCAATGTGACGATTTCCTTGTAGCCCTGGAGGGCCCCTTGGTCGTCGAATATGGCGTCGATGCGTTCGGTGACCGTGATGGTGTGTAACTCATGCTGGCCGTCGGCGTTCCTTGAAACCTTGTGGGTTGTAAGCCTGTAAGACGCCAAACGGCCGAAATCATCATATGTGGCGCCTTCCATAATGTTAATGGTGGTCAGCTCCGGAGTGGCCGTAGAGGTGTTTTCCTCCGTGTATCCTTTCAGGGATCCATCCAGGTTATAGCTCATCCCGGTGGTCACGGTGATATCCGTCGTGTCCAGCGACCGCATCTCTCCCGTTTCATCAACGGCAGTGCCCGTGCGATGGGTCTCCTGCCAAGATTGGGACAACTGGCCCAGGGCGTTGTATTGACCCTTCCAATGGATGGCCTCGATCACGTTAAGGCCCTCGCGGGTGACCGTCTCGAAGTATTCCGCAACGTCCCCCAAGCCGTTGTAGGCGATATGGTCCCGAACGACGCGCGACCCGGATCGGATTCCTTCCGCTTCCGAGGTGGAAACGATTTCATAGCTTGACAACCGTCCCCTCGGGTCGTAGGTCATGTTCAAACGGTCCGCAACCGTCTTCACCCCCAAGGCATTGACGCTTTCCTCATGGCTCTGAAGCAGGTTCCCGAACACATCATAAATCATTCCGGTGGTTTCCCGCTTGGACCAGGTGGCCGCTTCGTTGTTTTGGATCGTTTCTTCCACCAGGCTCACCACGCGGCCGAATCCGTCATACACCATGTCGCTTCGGCGGGTTTCCGTGGTGGTGTCCAGCTTTAAGTCGCCATGTTCACCGGTGATCCTCTTGATCTCCCGAAAAGCCCCCGCGGCGGAAATGTCCGAACGCACGGTATGCTCTTCCTTTAATGTACGGATCAGTTCCCCGCTGGAACTGTCCCACCCCTGGATCACCTTAGATTCCGCATAGTCCGTCACCAGCTTGATCTTCATGGTGATGTTCAACTTCGCATTCAAAACGATGACCTTCTCACTGACCTGCTCGGAAACGCGTTGAGTATCAATCAGTTCTTTCACATCCACCTTCGCGCCGTTTGATTCCACTCCATAAGTGTGCCGGGCCTCAAAACCTCCGCTCCGGCGTTGCATGGCATCGTAAGTGATACCGGTGACTGTGGTTTCTATGGTCATTTGGTCATACGACAACACTTCGCGGTATCCCAACAATTCTCCTCGGCTGTTATAGCCCATCCCTACGCCTTGGCTGCTCCAGTCGCGGTATGTTTCCTTTATTTTTTGTCCATCCTCCGTTTTTTCATATGTCTTCTCATATGAACCCACCAAATTGTGTTTGCTGTCATACGCGGCTCCGCCAAAGGACCTACCCTTCGTTTTTCCGTCTTCCGTGACTTCTTCCACGTAGCTTAAAAGGTCGTCCGTCGTATTGTACGTGGCTCCGGAGAATTCAAGCGTCTGAACGTGCCCGAAATCATCTTTTATTGTCTGGGAATAGGAGGCCACCCGGTCATATTCATCATAGCTTCCCGTCCAAGAAGTAGTAATGGGTCGACCCTGGAAATCCGTGGAGACTCGCGTATAGCTGGAAAGGTTACCGAATTCGTTGTATTTCATGTCGCTCCAGACTTCGGTCTGCATCGTCCCCTCGCCCGATCGCACGTCCCGCGTGTAACCCGTTAAAAGCCACTCCGATCGCCCTTTCTCATCCGTTTCCCCGGGAGTGTCTCCGTTCCAATCAGGATTCTTCACGTAACTGTCTTTGGTCGTCGACCATGTCGTAAACGTATCCACCC
>JACQPF010000381.1 GCA_016207625.1 Elusimicrobiota bacterium
GAAGCGGACCGCGGGGTCTTGGCGAATTGCCCGCCCCGATAGATCACGATGACCTGGACCGGCTCGTTATTCGAAGAACCGATTTTTTCGGCGAGGGCGGGAGAGAGCTTGGCGGCGAAGGAAACCGAGCTCCCCAAAACGGTCGCGGCCAGAAGGAGAGAGGCGCGGCCCAAGAGCTTTGCCGTCCGAGGGGCTTTTTCTTCTCGATGTTGGGGGGCCAGGTTTTCCATTGCACTATTAGGTTACCCGGATGGCCCGTTTGAGCTATGCAATGAATTGTCAACTTAACAAAAAAGAAAACACAAAAACGCATTGATTTTACGCTACGAATCGATATTCACATTTGCCGACGTCAAGAGATGGTTTTGTGATTTTTTAGGTTCTTCGACGGAAGAAAAAGTGTGGAAAGTGAAATCCGTTTACAGAAAGGTGACAATCGGGGTGTTTTTTTCCTAAATAAACGTGAAATAATGAAGAAAAAAAACTACGAAGGCTTTGGGGCGGCGGACCACATGTATCCCCGGCCTGAGACGGCGAGGATCCCCATCTTGCGGTCCATGTTGAGTTTGGAGCGAATGCGCTGGATATGGACGTCCACGGTGCGCAGCACGCTGCGGCTGACGGGAGCGGTCCCCCAGATTTTTTGGTACAGTATTTCCCGTTTGATGGGTTTGGAGTCGTTTGAGACGAGGGTGTAAAGCAGGTCGAATTCCTTGGGGGTCAAATTGGAAAACTCGTTTCCGCTGAACTCCACGAGTTTTTTCTCCAGGTCCAGGCGAAGGTCGTCTTTCTCGACGACTTTTGGGGACGTGCCCAGATATGGCCCCCGCCGCAGGAGGGCGTGCACGTGAGCCAGGAGCATGGGGATCTCCAAGGGTTTGACGAGGTAATCGTCCGCGCCCAGTTCGAGGGAGATCACTTCCTGCCCCTCTTTGTCGTTACCAGTGATAATAAGGATGGGGATCGAGCATGTCTTCGGATCGCGTTTCAGGGCTTGGCAGACTTCAATACCGGACATTTGGGGAAGGTTGACGTCCAAAGTGATCAGGCTGGGCAAACGGGCTTGTGCGAGCTTGATGCCGGCTTCTCCCGTTTCCGCTTCAAAAGAGAGATGGTTTTGTTTCTGAAAGACCTTTGATAAAAACCGCCGGATTTCCGGCTCATCGTCTATAATAAGAATGCTGTATTGCATGGGAACCCTGTTGTAAAGCCGGCCGATTCGTTGCCTCCGGCTAATAAATGTAACAAAGTAAATTTAAATGACATTACGCCTTAATTCAAGGGCTAATTATACCAATGGCTTTGACAGACGAACACAACCTATATAATAGATACCAGAAGACAACTTCCTGTGTCTTGTTGATCCTATTGGTTCCTATCCTTATTTTTTATTGCTTGTGGGATGTCCATCTGTTTCTTGAACAGGCGTTCTCAAGAGCCGTGTCTTGGAATTGGCCGGGCGTCGGGGAAATCGCCTTGCCGGTTTTGCCGGGGGAAGTGGAGATGGCGTTGGAGGAATTATCGCTCCCGGACGTCCAAGCCTCGGGCCTGCGCGTCCGGGCGAAGGGAAACTTTTCTCAAATTGTATTACAATGTCGTGAGCTTCGGTATCGCGGCATGGTTTTCAAAAACGTGGTTTTGGAGGCCCGCGACGTCCGGGTCAGCCCGTCCCGGCTTCTCCAGGAGAAAAAAATATTCATCTCGGGGCTCGGCGAATTGCGGCCTTCCGTCCAAGTGAACGCCGAAACCCTGAGGGTCTTCTTGTCGGACCGGTGGCCTTGGGTCCAGGACTTGGAAGTGAGCTTGCGGGACGGGATTCATCTTCAAGGCAAGGCGGGGGGCGTCCCTTTCCGGGCGCGGGCGTCCTGCCAACTCGTTCAACGGCGCAAGGCGGTGAGGCTGGCGCTGGATTCCGTCGAGGTTTCCGGCATTCCTTTACCGGTGAGCTGGTTTCGGGGAGACGTGGAAAAAGTTTTTCCCTTGAGGGTGACGCGGGAACCGGTTTTCGATGTGGCCGTGGAAGACATCAGGATCAATAACGGTCTATTGACGATTCGAGGAGGACAGAACTGATGGGACGCTGGCGGGTGACGATGGGGTTCGCGGCGGGGTTGCTTTACGCATGGTTGGCGCATGTGGCCTCGTGGCCGCGCCTGGCGGCGGGGATGGGCATCGCTTTCCTGGGGCTCCTCCTCCGTGGATGGGCGGCCGGGTACCTGGAAAAAGGCAAGCGCCTGGCCCAGGACGGGCCCTACGCCGTTTGGCGGCATCCTCTTTACACGGGAAGTTTTTTCCTGGCCGTGGGGTTCACCGTCGCCGGGACGGGGTCCGGCCGGTTTTTGCACGGCGCCGTGATCTGGACCGTTTTCGTCCTGCTCTTTTGTTGGATCTATCCACGACGGATCCGGGAGGAAGAGGCCTCCCTTGAAAAATATTTCGGCGACGCCTGGCGGGATTTCGTCCGAAACAACCATCGCTTCCTTCCCAAGCTCTCGCCGTCCCGAAGGACGGAGCCGGACTCCTTCCAGTGGGCCCGTTATAAAAAAAACAGGGAATACAACGCCTTCTTGGGTTGGTTGTTGGGTTTGGGGATCCTTTCCGCCAAGGCCGTTCTCGGGTTTTAACAGAGGTATGGTCAAACGCGGTTTCCTTTTCTTCATTTCCTTGGTTTTAGGCAGTACTTCTGTTTTGTCCGCAACATCCCCTTCCTCTTTCGACTGGCGCAGGGAAAAAAACACGGTCTTTCAAGAGGGGGAATCGATCCTCTACACCATCAAATACGGTTTCATCGCGGCGGGCCATGCCACGCTCGAAGTGACGAACGTCGAAGACGCGAACGGCCGGCCGTGCTATCACATCCTTTCCCGGGCGCGCAGCAACCGGGCCATGGACGTCTTCTTTCGCGTGCGGGACAGGAACGAGTCGTGGATGGACGTGGAGAGCCTCTGCTCGCAGCGGTTCTATCAGTTCCTCCGGGAAGGCCTCTCCCGCCGCGAAACGCGGACGGAATACAACCACCCCCAAGGGAAATTCGTTTACTGGAAAAAACGGAAGGGAAAGGAAACCACCATCGAAGGGGGGATTCCGCATTTCGTGCAGGACGTCCTCTCCAGCCTTTACTACATCCGCACGCGGGACCTGGAGGTGGGGAAGGATTACACCTTCGACGCCAACTCGGGCGGCAAGACCTGGCCGCTCAAAGTGCATGTGAAAAAGATCCAGAAAATTCGGGTCCCCGCGGGGAAGTTCGAGTGTTACCGCGTGGAGCCCATCCTGGCGGGAGAGGGCATCTTCCAGCACGCGGGGGAGCTGGAGGTGTGGCTGACGAAAGACGAGCGAAAAATCCCCGTGCTGTTGCGGTCCCGGGTGATGGTGGGCGCCTTCGACGCGGAGATGAGGGAATACCACCCCAGCCGGGCCAAGTTCGAGGAGCTCCCGGAGGAGGATTTCCTCGAACCGGAAGAAACGCCGCCGGACGTTGTGCCGGAAAAACCGTCGGTGGAAAAGCTGCCCGTCCCGTCCGACTAACCGGGACGATGCGTAGCCGCATCGAATTGATGTTTCGATGGGAATTTGATAATTAAACCCGTGCGTAAATTCATGAAGACGTCCAGGCTTTTGGGCCGGCTCAACCGTTTTGCCGGCACGCCGATTTTGGTGGTCGGCGACCTCATGGTGGACCGCTACCTCCGTGGCCCGGTGAGCCGGTTGTCTCCGGAGGCCCCCGTGCCGGTGGTGGAGGTCCAACAGGAGGACAATATGCCCGGGGGCGCCGGCAACGTGGCGTCCAACATCGCCGAATTGGGCGGCCGGCCCATCCTCATCTCGGCGGTCGGGCATGACCGCGAGGGCGACCAGCTCCTGGCCGCCTTGCGCGAGCGGAGGGTGGACGTGGACGGCGTGGAGCGGGACGGGACCCACCCCACCATCCTGAAAACGCGCATCATCGCCGGGCACCAGCAGGTGGTCCGTTTCGACCGGGAACTGCGCGCCCCGCACACGCACGACATTTTGGACCGTCTCCTCCGGCAAGTCCGGGACCGCCTTCCCAGCGTGAAGGGCATCATCGTCTCCGACTACGGCAAGGGCATGGTCACCTCCGCCCTCCTCAAGACTCTCCTGCCCCTGGCGCGCCGCTACAAGACGCCGGTCACCGTCGACCCCAAAATCGAGCACTTCCTGCGCTACCGCGGCGTGCATTGCATCACCCCCAATTTGAAGGAGGCCGCGGAAGGGATGCGGGCGCTTCCTCCCAAGACGGACGAGGAGGTGGACGCCCTCGGCCGGAGCATCCTGAAGCGCCTCCGTTGCCATACGGTGCTCATCACGCGGGGCGAGCGCGGCATGAGCCTCTACC
>JACQPF010000382.1 GCA_016207625.1 Elusimicrobiota bacterium
GACTCCGTCGGAACTGGACGCCCTGGTGGTGGACGTGGGGCCCGGGCGGTTCACGGGCATCCGCATCGGGGTGTCCGCGGCGAAAACGTTGGGGCAAATCCTCCAGAAGCCGGTGGTGGAAGTGTCCAGCCTGGAGGCCCTCGCCGCGCAGGGGTCCAACTGGCAGACCGGCAAGCCTTTCGTTTGGAAGTTTCCGCACGACCTCCTGTGCGTGTTGACGGACGCCTTGCGCGAAGACGTCTACATGGCGGTGTGGCGGTTCCATAAGTTGTCGGACCGCAACCGGCGAGGCCTCCCTTCCGGGCGGTCGTACCACACCTTCGGCCATCATTTCAAGCTGGTCCATGCGCCGACGCTTTTCCCGTTCGGACGGTTCTTGACGTTTTTTCAAAGCTGTTTCCAGGAACAGTCGCTCCTGTTCGCGGGTTCCGGCGCGATGCGCTACCGCAAAGAGCTTCATAAGGCGTTCGGGCCCCGGGCCCGATTCTCATCCGACATGGTCGAAGTGGACCCGCGCTGGGTCGCCGCCATGGGGTCGGAGAAGTTCTTCCGGAAAGAAATCAAATCCTTCAATCAAGTGAAACCCCTGTACCTCCGGCCCTCCTATGCCGAGGAGAATGCCTTGAAGGGCAGCCTGTAGCACCTCCCGGTGGAAAACATCGTTATCGAGAAAATGGCTCTGGAGGACATCCCCGCGGTGGCCGCCATCGAGCGGGCCTCCGCCTCTTCTCCGTGGAGCGAGGCGCAGTTCTCGGCGGAATTGGAGAAACCCTTCGCGGATTTCTATGTGGCGCGCATGAGCGGGACTGTGGCGGCTTTCGCCGGCGTCTGGCGGGTCGCCGGGGAAGTGCAAGTCGTCAACATCGCCGTGCATCCCTCGTGGCGCCGCCGCGGATTGGGTCGGCGGATGCTGCGCCGGGCCTGCGCGGAGGACTCCAAGCTTTTCACGCTGGAGGTTCGGGAGAGCAACCAGGCCGCCCGCCGATTGTACGAGTCTGAAGGGTTTCGAGAGACCTCACGCCGCCCGGGTTTCTATGAGGGGAAAGAAGCGGCGGTGTTGATGGAGAAAAACTTGTGAAACGCCGTCTCGCTTTCTTCCTTTCCATAGCGCCCTTCTTTTGCGCGCCGCCTCTTTCCGCCGCGGCGTCCTCCCCGGAAGACTCCTATCACCAATACCTGAAAGGCCTCCTGCACGAACGCAACGGGCGCTTCAAAGAGGCCCTGGGCGCCTACGAAAAAGCGGCGGACCTGGACCCCCAGTCCCGTTTCGTTCATGAAACTCTCGCTTTCCTGTCTCTGCGGCTGGAGGAATTGAACCGGGCCTTGGCGGAAGCCGAGACCGTGGTGCGCCTCTCGCCCCGGGATCCGCGCGCCCACATCGTGATGGGACGGATCCGCCTGGCGCGAAACGAGATCAAGGAATCCACCGAGTCCTTCGACAAGGCCCTGGAATTGGATCCGGCGAGCGACGAGGCGTTGCTCTACGCCGCTCACATCCGCATGCAGGACCGGCCGGAAGAGTCCCTCTCTTATTACAAACGGTTCCTTCAGAACAACCCTCAGTCCGTGGAGGCGCGGGCGCGCCTGGCGGAGATCCAGCACCGCTTGGGCGACATCGATTCCGCGGAAAAAAGCTGGCGGGACGTCCTCGCGTTGAATCCCTCCGAGTTCTCCGCCCACCTGGCGTTGGCGCATCTCTACGAGATCAAGAAAGACACGGCGGCCGCCATCGCCTCGTATGAGACCTGCCGGTTCTTGGATCCTCAAAACGCCGGCATCCTCTCGAGGTTGGGCGATCTGTACTACCGTTCGGGGGACTCCGCGCAAGCGCAGGAGGCGTTCATGCAGGCCGAACGCCTCGCGCCGGACGACTTGACCATCCAGTTCTGGATGGCGCTCCTCGCGGAGGAGCGGAGGGATTGGAAAGCGGCCGTGCGCCACATGTCGGAGGTGGCGGCGAAGAGCCGGGAAACCGGCATCCTCCTCCGGCTGGCGTATTATTGCAGCCAGAGCGGGGAAGGCGAGCGGTCCGTCAAGACGTTGAAAAAGATCCAAAAAAGAGATCCGGACAACCCGGAGTTCCTTTACTACGTGGGTTTGGGGTATGAGGACCTCCATAAGCCGCGCACCGCCATCCGCTGGTTTGAGAGGTCCCTGAAAAAAGACGAGGAACGGGCCGACACCCATTTCCACGTCGGCACCAATTGGGACCTGCTGGGCAAGTTCGACCGCGCCGAACCCCATTTGCTCCGCGCCGTCCTGTTGAACCCGCAGCACACGGTGGCCCTGAACTACCTGGGGTACAGCTGGGCGGACCGAGGGATGAACCTCGACAAGGCGTTGGCGTTCATCCAACGGGCCATGCATTTTGAGCCGGACAACGGGGCGTATGTGGATTCCCTGGGTTGGACGTATTTCAAGCTCGGGCGGTTGACGGAGGCGGAGGCGGCGCTGAGCCGAGCCGTTCATATGCTGGAAGACCCGGTGATCTGGGAACATTACGGCGATGTCCTGGAGAAGGCGGGGAAACCCCAGGAGGCCGTGCGGGCTTGGCAGGAAGGATTGGCGCTGGACCCGAAAAGGAAGAGCCTCCTCAAACGGATCGGATCGAAAGGCGAGCCGAGAGACGTTTTGAAACGCGTCGAGGGGAACCTGCGGCAACTGCAGAGCCTGACGGGGTCCGTGGACGTGGGGTTTCAAAACGGCTCCCGGCGGGTCCAGGCCCACGGGTTGTTTTATTACCGGAAGCCCCAACAATTCCGCATGGAGTTCCTGGGCCCGTTCTTCATGCCTCAGGTCCTGCTGGTACAGACACCCTCGGGGATGCACTGGCGGTCTTCGAAAGAGGACGCCTCGGACTGGCCGAAACGCGAGGAATGGCTGCGGCTCCTCGGAGACTTCCTTTCCGGGGAGCTCCTTCACCGGTTTGACGGCGCCGACGTGCGCGTGAGCCGGGAGGGCGGGGAACTGGTCTACTCCGCGGCGTTCGGCGAGCTGCGCATCGACGGAGAAAAGAAAGTCCTGACGCGCGCGACGTGGAAAGACGCGCCGCCGTCGGGGCCCGTCGTCCATTTCCGGTTTGAGGGCTACCGGGACGTGGAAGGCCTCTCCCTCCCTTCCGAGGTGGATTGCGAAATCCCCAGCGAGGAAGTGAAATTCTCCTTCGACCTGGACCATATGAAAATCAACCGGCCCCTGGACGCCTCCCTCTTCCAAGTCCCGCATGCCTCGAGTGAATGACGTCCGCCTGAGGGCGTGCGCCAAGGTCAACCTCTTCTTGGAGATCCTCGGGCGCAGGCCCGACGGATACCATGAGCTCTCCACCCTCTTCCAGGAAATCTCCCTGGCCGATGAGCTGACCGTGGAGCGGGACCCGCGCCTGACGGCGGAGGATTACCGGCTGGCCTGCTCCGACCCCGCGCTTTCCGCCGGCCCCGACAATTTGGTGGCGAAGGCGTTCCGGGCTTTTCAGGCGCGCCCTTCGAAAACGCCCGGGGAGGGCTATCGCTTCACGCTGAAAAAGCGCATCCCCGTCGGCGCCGGTTTGGGGGGCGGCTCCTCGGACGCCGCGGCCGCCCTGAAAGCGATGTGGCGCCTCGGGACGGGCCGTCCCCTCTCCGATTTCCCCTGGCGGCGGTTCGTTCCCCTGGCGCGCAGGTTGGGGGCCGACGTCTCCTTCTTCCTTCGAGGCGGGCTATCGGAGGCCCGGGGGGTCGGCGAGGTCTTGAAGCCGGTCCTCGTGAAACCGGCCCCGGGGCGGCCGGTCCCTCCCGTCTGGATGGTGCTGGTCTTTCCCCGGGTTTTCGTCCAGACGAAATGGGTTTATCAGCGATTGCGCTTTCCGTTGACAAAGTTTCGTTCAATTCGTACACTAAAAGTGAGTCTTTCTCAGGGACGTCCGGTTCATGAATGGGCTCCCTTTATTTACAATCGGCTGGAAGACGTGGTCTTGCCGCGGGTCCCCGCGGTTGCTCGCGCAAAAAAGGCCTTGATGCAGGCCGGCTGCCGCGCCTCGCTGATGTCCGGTTCGGGATCGTCGGTGTTCGGTCTTGTGGATTCATCGCGGATCGGAAAGCGCGTGATGGAGAAACTGCGATCGAGCGAATGGAACACATGGCTGGTCCGTTCGGTGGATGTTGCGCAACGCGGACTTGCTCCTCAAAGACTGGTCGCGGGCCGTAGTGATGATGGAAGAAATATAGACAGCCAATGAGGTGACCCCTTGGAAATTACAGAAGTTCGCGTCACCCTCAGAAATGAGGAGAAACTCAAAGCGTTCGTCACCGTCACCTTCGATAAATGCTTTGCGGTGCGCAACATGAAAATCGTGCAGGGTGATAAAGGCCCCATGTTGTGTATGCCTTCCCGCAAGTTGCCGGACGGGACTTTCAAAGACGTGGCGCATCCGATAAATGCGGAGTTCCGCGCCTATTTGGAGAAACAGATTTTCAACGCCTATGAAGAGGAAATGCAGAAGAATCCCTTGCCCTCTTCGGCGGCTGTTTCTTCCCAGTCCCCGGCATCTTCCTAACCGTCGGTTGGTGACCTCGATTCACCTGCCGCCCGCTCTCCAGCGGGATGGGTGGGTTTTTTTGCTATAATAGCTGCTTTAAACCCGCAGGGTGCGCGATGTCCAGGTGGTTTTCCACCTCGCCCCTGCGATTTTTGCTGCGATGCGACTGCTGATGGGGCGTAGCCAAGCGGTAAGGCAGCGGCCTTTGGAGCCGCCATTCCTAGGTTCAAATCCTAGCGCCCCAGGATTTTACGAGATGACTCGATAACCATGAAGCGATTGAACACTCTCATTCTGGCCGCCGGGGAAGGAACGCGGATGAAGTCCGCCTTGCCGAAAGTGCTTCATGAGGCGGCGGGAAAATCTTTGCTCAAACATGTGTTGAGCGCCGCCGCTCCGCTCAAAGGCCAAACGGGCGTGGTCCTGGGCCGCGGGGCCGATCAAGTGAAAGAGCATTTGTCTCCTCTCCCCGGGATCCGGTTCTTTTTGCAAGAAAAGCGGCTGGGTTCGGGCCATGCCGTCATGATGGCCGAGCCTTGGCTTCGCCGGCAGGGAGGGGACGTGGTGGTCCTCTGCGGCGACGCGCCGATGATTCGAACGGAGACCTTGAAGCGCCTGGCGGGCGTGCATGCGAAAGAAGGGAATTCCGCCACTGTCCTCACCGCGCGGGTGCCGCGTCCTTTCGGGTATGGCCGCATCGTGCGCGGGCCGGACGGGCGCCCCGCCGCCATCGTTGAAGAGAAAGACGCGACGCCGGAACAGCGCTCCATCGACGAGATCAATTCCGGGATGTACGCCTTCAAGACGCCGGAACTCCTCAAGGCTTTGAAACATGTGCGGCCGAACAACGCCA
>JACQPF010000390.1 GCA_016207625.1 Elusimicrobiota bacterium
CCGGTATGGGCTGGCCGGCTTGGTTTACGGCAGGATGGGAACGAGTTTCCCCCACGGAACGCTGGCGGTCAATTTGTTCGGCTGTTTCCTCATCGGCCTTTTCGACGGCCTGGCCGAAGAGAAATTCCTTTTGGGACCCAACGCCCGCATCCTGCTCATGACCGGATTTTGCGGGGCCTTCACCACCTTCTCGACGTTCATGCTGGAGACCGCCGGCCTCATCAGAGACGGCGAGATCGTCCGGGCGCTTTTCAACGTGGGACTCAGTTTGGTGGCGGGTTTCATTCTTTTCCTGATCGGCAACGTCCTGGCGAAAGCCCTCTAGCGGAGGAAACCTATGACCATGAAAATTCCAACGGACGGGAAACTCTTGAGGATCTTCATCGGTGAGCAGGACAAATGGCATGGGCAGCCCCTCCACGAGGCCATCGTCCTCCTGGCGAAGGAGGAAGGCATGGCGGGGGCTACGGCCATCAAGGGCTTCATGGGCTTCGGGGCCAAAAGCCATATGCACACGGCAAAGATCCTCCGCCTTTCCGAGGATTTGCCCATTGTGATCGAACTGGTGGACAGCGAAGAAAAAATCATGCGCTTCTTGCCCCATCTGGATGAGATGGTGAAGGAAGGATTGATCACGCTGGAGAAAGCCCATGTGATCATGTACCGAGCCGACCGCCTGGAATAACAGCAATCGTCTTAGGGTTGCTGCAACAAGTGCTTCAAAATGCGGTCAGTCGCTTGCGTGAGTTGTCCAGGGTCGAGTTTTTGGAGTGTAATAATTCGGCCGTTTCCGGCACTAAGGTTGGAAGGGACATTTCGGCAGCGGAGGTCGCACCCATGAGCCTTTTGATTCCGGCGGGTCTATTCGGCGGATGCCTTTTGGCGTTTTCCAACGGGGCCAACGACATATCCAAGTCCATCGCCACCTTGGTGGGAAGCGGAGAAGCGGGTTATAAAAAAGCGGTGATCTTGGTCTCACTCGCCGTGGCGGCGGGGGCGGTGCTGGCTTCGGCCTGGGCCGTGAAGATGACGCTCCTTTTCACCAAAGGGATGCTGTCGCCGCAAGTTGAAATCAACCAAATGTTCGCCCTGGCCATTTTGGCGGGGTCCATCGGCTGGGTCCTGCTGGCGACAAAGCTGGGAATGCCTGTTTCCACGACCCACGCCATCGTTGGGAGCGTTGTTTTAACGGGCCTTTATGCGTTCGGGTTCCAGAACATCTTATGGGCGAACGTCACGAAGAAAGTTGCTCTTCCTCTGGTCTTATCTCCCTTGATCGCATACGGCCTGGCTTTCTTTCTTTTTCGCGGCCTCTTTTGGCTCTGCCGGAAGAAATATTGCATCAACTGCCACTGGGCCCATTGGGTGAGCGCCATATCAAGCGGGTTTGCGCGAGGCTTGAACGACACGCCCAAAATTGCGGCCCTGGGATTTGTTTTTTATTTTCTCATCGATCCTTCAGCCAGCGTGGCACCGCGATGGTTTTTTCTCCTCTTGGCGGCGGCCAATGCTTTGGGCGGGATCGTCATGGGCCTCAAAGTCACGGACACCCTCGCCCATAAAGTGACGAAGTTGAGCCATTTGGAAGGGTTCGCCGCGAACCTCGCCACATCGAGCCTTGTGATCGCGACCGCCCTCCACGGATTCCCCGTTTCCACGACGCACGTCTCCAGCTCCGCCATCATGGGGATGGGGTTTACGAAGGGAAGCGGCGGCTTGAATTGGAAGGTTGTTTTTGAAATTCTGGCGGCGTGGCTTCTGACGTTGCCCACCGCCGGCCTCTTTGGGGCGGCGACCTATTGGACGTTGCAAAGAATATTATCATGAGGGGTGATCAAACATGGAAACCAAATTCATCGAACTAAAAGACTCGCAAGTCCTTTATCGGCCTGAACCGATCTCATTTGAGCGTGACGGCGTCCACGTGTTTGTTGACGGTGCGTCGCCCAACTGGATCGCTGTGGACGATCGCGGCGCCGAGATCCTGGAATGGATCGACGGCCGCCGGACGGTCGGAGAGCTTCGCCGCCTTTACGCCGAATCCAGACAGGTGGGTTGGGGAAAAGCTTGGGAGGACGTGCATGTTTTCCTGCGGGAAGCCCTGCGGCATGGCATGTTGTCCGATCAACCTTGGGACCGCCCCGCTTATCAAGGCCGGGACCGGTATCTCCAAGCCGGGGCGCTGAAGGAATTTTGGATCCACCTGCTTCAAGCCTGCAACCTGTCCTGTTCCCATTGCCTTGTCTCTTCCAGTCCCAAAGGGGAGAAGGGGCTGCCCACGGCTTTCTATAAGGACATGATTGATCAAGCCCACGCTCTGGGCGCGCGGCGATTCTACTTCACGGGCGGCGAACCATTCATGCGGGAGGATATCTTCGACCTTATCCGCCATGTCACGGAAGTCCGGGATTCCGAGCTCATCTTGCTCACGAACGCCACCCTCTTCCACGGGAAAAAACGCGAAGGGTTGGACTCTCTTAAGCGTGACAAGATTCGTTTCCAAGTGAGCCTGGACGGCGCCACAGCATTGGTCAATGACAAAATCCGCGGCGAGGGCGTGTTCGAGGAGTCCTCCGAAGGGCTAAGGTTCCTGAGCGGGATGGGTTTCCCAACCTCTCTTACGGCGGCGGTCACCTCCGTGAACCTTTCAGACCTGGAAAGCCTGCCGGAACTGGCCAAGGAACTGGGCGCCCGCTCCGTGCATTTGATGTGGCTGCACAAGCGCGGCCGGATTTTGGAGGCGCCGGGTCAGGCGTTTCCATCCGACGGTCAACTCCTGGCTTTGGCCCGGCGCGTGAAGGAGAAAGCCGATGCTCTGGGCGTCCTATTCGACAACGCGGCATCATTGCTCTCCCGGGTAAACGGCCAGCCCGGCGTGAAATATGATCTGGGAAACCTCTGTTGGGAAAGCTTGTGTCTCTACATGGATGGCCATGTGTATCCCTCCGCCGCCATGGCGGGCCATTCGCGCTTGAATCTTGGTGACGCGCGGCGGACCACTCTGGAATCCCTCTGGCGGGAGAGCGCCGTGGCCCAGGGGTTCCGGTTGGCGACGGTGGCCGACAGCCTGTCTTTGCGGGACGACCCTTTCCGCTTCCTCACGGGCGGCGGGGACATGGAACACAGCTATTTTTTCAGCCAGAACGGAAAAGAAGGAACGCTGTCCGGCCAGGACCCCTACTATCCCGTGTATGTGGAACTTATGAAAGACATCATGGCGGGCCTGGCGCTGGAAAAGGCCCGGTCTTTTAACAATCGCTCCGGCTTTAATTCACCCGTCATCCTGCATGCCATGGGCGAAGGGTCCATCACCTGCAGCGAAGACGCCGGGGACTGGCTTTCCGGGGACGGAGCTCCCTTTGTGAAGACTCTGCACTCGAATTGCGTGCTTTCTTTCGACGTGGAGAAACCCTACAGGATCATCCAGAAGTTCTACGGTGCGGCGGCGGAGAAGCCCCAAGCGGAACTCTGCTGCCCGGTGAAATACGACGCCGCCGATGTGGGCCACATCCCCCAGGACGTGCTGGACCGCTTCTACGGCTGCGGTTCCCCCATTGCCGCCGCCCAGGTGAAGGCGGGCGAAACGACGTTGGACCTGGGTTCGGGCGCCGGCATCGATGTTTTTACCGCCGCCAAAAAGGTGGGCCCCGCGGGCCGCGCCATCGGCGTCGACATGACGGACCAGATGTTGGAAGTGGCCCAACGTTGCAAGCCGGAGGTGGCGCGGAACCTGGGGTTCGACGTGGCGGAGTTCCGCAAAGGTTACCTGGAAAAGATCCCGGTGGAGGACAAGACCGTGGACCTGGTGACGTCCAACTGCGTCATCAACCTCTCCCCGGACAAGTCCAAAGTGTTCGCGGAGATCTGGCGTGTTTTGAAGGACACAGGCCGCATGGTGGTGGCCGACATTGTGGCCGACCACTCAGTGCCCCTGAACCTCCAGGCCCACAGAGATTTGTGGGGGGAGTGCATCTCCGGCTCCTTGTCGGAGGAGGAGTTCCTAACGGGCCTGGAGAGGGCGGGTTTCTACGGTATCACGGTGCTTAAAAAAACTTTCTGGAAAGAAGTGGAAGGCCACAAGTTCTTCTCCATCACCGTGCGCGGATATAAGTTCGAGAAAAAGGTGGGCTGCCGGTACATCGGCCAGCAAGCCGTATATCTGGGCCCCGGTAAGGCGTTCATTGATGAAGAGGGGCACCTGTTTCCGCGCAACGAGACTATGGAGGTTTACACGGACACGGCGGCCAAGCTCTCTTCCGGGGCTTACGCGGGACAGTTCCGTGTTCTTGGGCCTGATGGGTCGGCCGTTCATGTCCCGGCGGAAGCCGTGGCGGCAGGGGGTGATTGCTGTGAAGGCGGCGCATGTTGTTAGAGCCATGGGAATTTTGCTGAGGAGGCGGAACCGATGAAACGCATCCAATCGTTGATCTTCATATACAACGCTGATTCAGGGAAGTGGGGAGCCTTTATCGACAGCGCCAAGAAAGTCCTGATGATTCAAGGCTGTCCTCTCTGCACCATTACGCATAGTGTTTTCGGTGAAAAAGCTCAATGGAAGGCCTGCAAGGAAGAAATGGGTGTTCCCATCAGGGTCTACCATCGGGATGAGGTCCCCGAGGCGTATAAGACAATGGCGGAAAACAACTACCCTTGCATTTTGGCTCAGACAGATAAGGGGGTGGATTTGCTGGCAGGGCCGGACGTGATGAGGAGGTGCCGGGGAGATGCGTGGGATTTAAAGTCACGCCTCTATCATCATGCCTCATTAATAGATTTGGAATTTCCGACGCCAATTGTCTATAAACCTTAGGACCAGGCGGGTGCTATGAAAGTTTCACTGATTATTCCTGTCCTAAACGAGGGAGAGCGTTTACGCGGGGTCCTTTCCCGCTTGCGGGAGGCGAAACGTGAAACGCCCACGGAGGTCATCGTTGTGGACGGGAAAAGTTCGGACAACTCCCTGTCCGTTGCGAAGGATCTGGCCGACAAGGTTTTGGTTGCGCAACGGTCTTGCCGCGCCGTGCAGTTGCACCACGGGGCCTTGGTTGCGACGGGAGACGTTCTCCTTTTTTTGCACGCGGATACGGTTTTGCCGGACCGTTGGCAGGAGGTCCTCGTGGACGCCTGGCGCCGGACACCGGCCCCCGCGGCCACCGCGTTCCGGCTTTCTTTCGACAGGAAGGAGACGGCGTATCGCGTCGTCGAATGGGCCACGGGCCTTCGTCTCCGGTTCACGGGCGTGCCTCACGGGGACCAGGCCATTGCCGTGGCAAGGGACGTCTATTTCACTGTCGGCGGCTTTCCGGACGTCCCGCTCATGGAGGAATATTTTTTGATCCATAAACTACGATGCTATGGGCGGGTCCAAATCCTGCCGGAACGGGTAGCGACGTCGGCCCGGCGATACGAAAAAAACGGCCCCCTGTGGAACGCTTTCCGCAACAGCCTCTTGGTTACGCTTTTTTATTTGAAAGTCCCGGTCCATGTCTTAGCGCGGATGTATCGATGATCATGCGATGAGAGGTGCTTATGAAAAAGAGGGTCTTTTGCCTGAGTTTGGCGGCTTTGGTTTCAACGGTTTTCGCGGCGGAGTTTGACGCCGATCATGCCGTGTTCGGTAAAATCCTCAAACGGTTCGTGGAAGACGCTCGCGTCGATTTCGCCGGGCTTAAATCGGACACGAAGGACTTGAAATGAAAGGAAGGTCCTATGTCAGAAACAACAACCAAGGCGGGAAGTTCGGCGCTCAAGTGGATAGTGGGCATTGTGGCGGTTGTCGCGCTCCTGGCCGCGGCGAAATATTTCAACGTGCAAGGCTTGCTGCGGAGCGCGTTGGACTGGATCGCGAGCCTGGGTCCCTGGGGTTACGCGGCTTTCATATTTGTCTACATCCTGGCTTGCGTGCTCTTCGTGCCAGGGTCTGTTTTGACGCTGGGCGCGGGCGTTCTCTTCGGCGTAGGGAAGGGCTCCCTCTGCGTCTCCGCCGGGGCCACCCTGGGTGCCACGGCCGCGTTCCTGGTGGGGCGCTACGTGGCCCGGGGATGGGTGTCCAAGAAGATAGAGGGGAACGCTTCTTTCAAAGTCATCGATGAGGCGGTCGCCCGGGAAGGCTGGAAAATCGTCGGGCTCACCCGCCTCTCGCCTGTTTTTCCGTTCAACCTTCTGAACTATGCCTTCGGCGTAACGCGCGTGTCCCTCAAGGACTATTTCTTCGCCTCTTGGATCGGCATGCTGCCGGGCACGGTGATGTACGTCTACATTGGTTCCCTGGCCGGGGACTTGGCGAACCTGGGGGCGGGCGGCCGGACGCGGTCACCGGCGGAGTGGGCGCTCTACGTGGTGGGGCTCTTAGCGACGGTGGCCGTGACGGTCTACGTCACCCGTATCGCCAAGAAAGCGTTGCAACAGAAAATTTCAGCTTAATGGAGAACGCCATGACGAAAACCGAAACGACTCTCGTGCAACCCTGGGACACGCATAATCAAACGTTGGTTTCAAACGGGCACCCGTTGGACTGGGTGAACCCTGCGCCGGCGGAGAAATACAACCTGGTGGTCATCGGCGCGGGCACGGCAGGCCTTGTGGCGGCGGCCGGCGCCGCGGGGTTGGGCGCCAAGGTGGCACTGATCGAAAAGCACCTCATGGGCGGGGACTGTTTAAATGTGGGCTGCGCGCCCTCCAAGGCGCTCATTCGCGCCGCCCGGGCGTACGCGGACGTGCGCGACGCGGGGGACTATGGCGTGAAGGTGCCCGCCGGTTCCACGGTGGATTTCCCGGCGGTGATGGAACGCATGCGCGCCTTGAGGGCCAAAATCAGCCCCAACGATTCCGTGCATCGGTTGAAAAAGTTGGGTGTGGATGTTTTTCTGGGAGAAGGAAAGTTTGTTTCTTCGGACACCGTGGAAGTGGACGGCAAGAAACTGCGCTTCGCGAAGGCCGTGATCACTACCGGCGCGCGGGCATCCTCGCCCGGCGTGCCGGGCCTGGCTGAGGCAGGCTATCTCACCAACGAAACGCTCTTCAATCTGACGGAGCTTCCCACGCGGATGGCCGTGATCGGCGCGGGGCCCATCGGCTGCGAG
>JACQPF010000391.1 GCA_016207625.1 Elusimicrobiota bacterium
ATCTTGAGGGCGTCAAAAACCAAAAGCGTGTCGGTGAGGAGCTCTCCCACGCCGGTGACGTATTTCAGCGCTTCGGCCGCCTGAATGGTGCCGAGCATGCCCGCGATGGCCCCGAGGATGCCGGCCTGGGAGCAGGAGGGCACCGCGCCCCGGGGCGGGGGCGACACGAACACGCAGCGGTAGCAGGCGGATTTCCCGGGCCGCACCGTCATGGTCTGCCCGTCGAAACGAAGGATCCCGCCGTGGGAATAGGGGATGCCCGCCAGCACGCAGGCGTCGTTGATGAGGAACTTGGCCGCGAAGTTGTCCGTGCCGTCGATGACGAAATCGTATCCGTCCAGGATCCGGCGCGCGCTGGCCGCCGAGAGGAACTCATGGTAGGTCCGCACGGTCACGTCGGGGTTCACCTGGCGCATCTTGGCGGAGGCCGACTCCACTTTGGTCCGTCCCAAATCGTTCGTGAAATGGATGATCTGCCGCTGGAGGTTGGAGAGCTCTACCTTGTCGGCGTCGACGATCCCGATGGTGCCGATGCCCGCGGCGGCCAGATAGAGGGCGGCCGGCGAGCCCAGCCCTCCCGCGCCGATGATGAGCACCTTGGCGGAGAACAGCTTTTGCTGGCCTTCCACGCCGACTTCCTTTAAAAGGATGTGGCGGCTGTACCGCTCCAGCCTGTCGTCCGTAAACTCGATCATCGGGGACCGCCCAGGGCCCGCAGGCTCGAATCCATGTCCTCGATGAGGTCGTCCACGTCCTCAATGCCCGCCGAGAGCCGCACGAGGGATTCCGGCACACCCATCTTCTCTTTTTCCGCGGCGGAGTATTCGCAGAAGATCGTCGAGGCCGGGTGGAGCACGAGGGTCTTGTTGTCGTGGATGTTCGTCGCGCGGCGGATCAATTTGAGCCCGTCCATGAAAGCGAAGCCTTCCGCCTTGTCGGCCAGTTGAAACGTCAGCACGCCCCCGAACCCCCGCGAGAACTGCTTCTTCGCCGTCGCATGGCTGGGAGAGCTCTCCAGCCCCGGATAGTTGACCGCGCGGACTTTGGGATGCTTCTCCAGGTGCCGGGCGAGGGCGAGGGCGTTGTCGCAGCTTTTTTGAACGCGCAGGTCCAAGGACTCAAGCCCGAGCGTGTGCAGCCAGGCGTTGTGCGGCGACAGGCAGCCGCCCAGGTTCCGGTACACCTCGCGGCGCAGCCGGACCAAAAAAGCCATCGGCCCGTACTTTTCCGCCCAGGATTTCAGGTTCGGTCTCTGGGCCCAGGGGAAAAGACCGTTGTCGATGATGAGGCCACCGACGGAGGTGGCCCCGCCGGAAATGTATTTGGTGCTCGATATGACTTCCACGTCCACGCCGAAATCCTTGGATTTGAAAAGGCAGGGCGTGGTCATGGTGCCGTCCAGGACCACCGGCACGCCCCGCTCATGGGCGACGCGGGCGACGGCGTCCACGTCCGCCACCTGCATTTGGGGATTGGTGATGATCTCCAAGAACACGGCCCGGGTGCGCTCGTTGATGGCCGCGGCCAGTTTCTTGGGATCCGTCAAGTCGACGTAAACCACTTTCAGACCCCAAGGTTTCAAGGTGTTCTCGATCAGCGAATAGGTGTTGCCGAAAAGATAGCGCGTGGTGACGATTTCCGCGCCGGACTCCGCCAGGGCCAAGAACACGTTGGCGATGGCCGCCATGCCGGAGGACACGGCCACCACCCCCGCCGCGTCGGCGAGGAACCGGATCCGCTCCTCGTATTCCGACACCGTGGGGTTGGAGATGCGCGAGTAGGAATGGGCGAGCTTGCGCCCTTCGAAGGACAACTGCATGTCCTTGGCGCAATCGAATTCAAAGGCGACGTTGTCGTAGACCGGCCCCCGGAGGGTGCCGTGGGGGTCCTTGGCCGAGGCGGGGCCGTGGACGGCCTTGGTGGAAAAACCTTTCATCGGCCGCCTCCTAAAAAATAGAGGAAATCCACTTCGTCTCCGTCGGCGATCGTCGTGGCGGCGTATTGGGCCTTTTCGACGAATTTCCCGTTCAACTGCACCGACACCATCTCCGGCGCCTGCACCTTGTTGAGCGCGAGGAGCTCCGAGACCGTGACGGACTCTTTTTCAATGGTTTGCGCATCGCCGTTGACTTGGATTTTCATACTCACCTCTCAGGCCGGATGGAATGCGGACAGGCTGATGTACCGCTCTCCCGTGTCGGGGAAAATCAGGATGATGCGGGCGCCGTGAAGGTCCGGGTGGCGCTCCAAAAACTTGGCGGCCGCGCAGGCCACCGCCCCGGACGAAAGGCCGGCCAAAATGCCCTCTTTCTGCGCGAGGTCCCGGGTCCACCGGAAGGCCTCATCGTTGGCGACTTTGATGATCTCGTCGATGAGCCCCGCGTCGAGGATTTTGGGGACGAAGCCCGCCCCGATCCCCTGGATCATGTGGGCGCCCGGGCGCTCTCCGCTCAAGACCGCCGACGCGGACGGCTCCACCGCCACGATCTTGACGTTGGGGTTCGCGGCCTTCAGTTTCCGGGCGACGCCGGTGAGCGTGCCTCCGGTGCCTACGCCCAGGATCAACACATCCACCTGGCCGTCTGTGTCAGCCAGGATCTCCTCGGCGGTGGTCTCCTCATGGATTTGGGTGTTGGCGGGGTTCTCGAACTGCCGGACGAGGAAAGACCCTTCGTTCTCCTTGTGGATCTGCAAGGTCCTGTCGATGGCTCCCTTCATTCCCAGATGGGCCGGGGTGAGTTCTACCGTGGCGCCGAAAATCTTCAGCATGTTCTGCCGCTCCACGCTCATGGACTCGGGCATCACGATCATCAACCGGTAGCCCCGGACCGCGGAGATGAAGGCCAGGGCGATGCCCGTGTTCCCGCTGGTGGCCTCAATCATGAGGGACCCCGGTTTGAGAAGGCCTTTTTTTTCGGCGTCCGCCACCATGCCCAGGGCGGTCCTATCCTTAATGGATGCGCAGGGATTGAACTGCTCAAGCTTGGCGGCCACCAGGTTGGAGTTCGCCCGGATGATTTTGTTCAGCTTGACCAGAGGCGTGCGGCCGATGAGGCACGTGATATCATTGGCAATGCGCATAAACGGACCACTCCTGTTTAGATGTGATACATGACCTCTTTTGCAAACTCTTCCTGCCGGAGGAGCAGTTCCGCCAGGGTGATTTGAAACTCGTCTTTGATTTCCTGCTCGCTTTTTTCACATATTTTTTTAACAGCCGCAAGGTCCGGAGACGTGTCGGTAATCTCCAATTTCCCTTCCAACGCTTCCATGACTTCCAAAAAGCTGATATTCGCGGGGTCCTTGGCCAGGTCATACCCCCCTTTTTTCCCGCGGCTGGCCCGCACGAGTCCGGCTTTGACAAGACGGCTCAGGAGCTGTTCCAGATACTTCGGGGAAATTTCGTGGCGGGAAGAAATATCCTTGATTTGAATTAATCCCCGTCCGAAGTTTTTAGCCAACTCCAGAACAGCAACAACCCCATATTGTGATTTCGTCGTCAATGAGAACATATCAATAGTAAGACTATTCACTTACTTGCCTTATTATACCATGAAATCGTAATCAGTCAATATCTATTTTAAATGTTAAAAAGTCGGGATTGTGATCCAGGCGCGGGTGAGGAAATCGCTCATGGTCAGGGCAAGAAGGATAACCAGCCAATAGACCCCGGCCCCGGCAACGACCCAGACCAGGCGGGAACTCGTGCGGACGTGCATGAAATAGAGGGCGACCAAAATGGCCTTAAAGAAGGCGATGGTCATGGCCGCGACGACATTTAACAGACCCAAATCCAGGTAGGCGACCCCCACTGTGACGAGGACCAAAATCATCAAGGCGGCGTAAACGGCGACATATGTCTTTTTCGTGATGGCGGCGGAGCTCATGCGCGCAGCCCAATCAAATAAAATAATGGGAAGAGGAAAATCCAAACAACGTCCACGAAATGCCAGTACAGGCCCGTGCCTTCAACGAGGGCGTTTCGCGATGGATCCAACTTCTTGCGCCAAACCAAGAACGCCAGGACCGCCAAAACCCCGATGCCGGCGATCATATGCAGGGCGTGCAGGCCGGTCATGACGAAATAAAAGGAGAAAAAAAGCTGAACTTCCCGGGTGCTCAACCCTGAATAAGAGAAATGGGCGCCGGGGATCAATTTCTCCACGAACTTGTGGTGGTACTCCGTGGACTTTATCCCCAAGAAGACCAGCCCCAGGGCGATGGTCAGAAATAAATAGATGAGGAGGGGCCGCCGTTTCCCTTCCTGCGCGCTGGCCACGGCGAAGGCCATGGTGAGGCTGCTGGTGAGGAGCACGGCGGTGTTG
The DNA here is from genome assembly GCA_016207625.1 of Elusimicrobiota bacterium. GTDB lineage: Bacteria > Elusimicrobiota > Elusimicrobia > FEN-1173 > FEN-1173 > JACQPF01. The sequence continues at coordinate 4,326 of JACQPF010000391.1, forward strand.
ACCGTGCCCAAAAGCACATTCAAATGGCGGCTGGCTTCCGAAAAAATATCGGGATATCCAGACCGATAGACCGCATACCCCGTGAACAACCCGCCGAAGAAAAGCACCTCGGTGAGCAGGAAAACCCAAACCCCCAGGAGGGAGGTTTCCCTCTGCCAGGACATATCTTCTTGATGCGCGGACGTTTCCGTCAAGGCGTTCTCCTTTGGATCATCCCTGTTCATTCGTCCCGGAATAGTTGTAGGCCTCTTCCGTCACCGTGGGGATCTCCGCAAAATTGTGCACGGGCGGCGGGGAGGAGGTTTTCTCCCATTCCAGGCCCTTGGCGCCCCAGGGGTTCGGGCCGGCGGGCTTGCCCCGGAAGAGAGACCACAGCAAATAGATGATGGGGATGACGTAGCCCGCTCCAAGGATGGAAGCGCCGGCGGTGGACAACACGTTGTAGACCTGGAACTCCGGCGAATAGGCGTGGTAGCGGCGCGGCATGCCGAGGTACCCCAGGATGAACTGAGGAAAGAAGGTGAGGTTGAACCCGATGAAAATGATGAGCGCCGAAAACTTGGACCAGCCCTCCGTATACATGCGGCCCGTCATTTTGGGCCACCAAAAATGCAAAGCGCCCAGGTACCCCATGATGGCGCCCCCCACCATGATGTAATGGAAGTGGGCGATGACGAAATAGGTGTCGTGCACGTGTACGTCCAACCCGAGGGTGGCCAAAAAAAGCCCCGTGAGGCCCCCGATGGTGAAAAGCCCGATGAAGCCGAAGGCGTACAGCATGGGCGTGTCGAACGCGATGGACCCTTTGTACAGCGTGGCCGTCCAGTTGAAAACCTTCACCGCGGAGGGCACCGCGACGAAGAAACTGAGGAACGAAAAGATCAGCCCGGCGTAGACCGACTGGCTGCTCACGAACATGTGGTGGCCCCACACGAGGAACCCGTAGACGGCGATGGCGAGGCTCGCGATGGCGACGAACTTGTAGCCGAAGATCCGCTTGCGGGAGAAACAAGCGACGATCTCGCTCACCACGCCCATGGACGGAAGGATCATGATGTAGACCGCCGGATGCGAGTAAAACCAGAACAGGTGCTGGAAGAGGAGCGGGTCTCCGCCGATGGCGGGATTGAAGATGCCGATCCCGAAAAGGCGTTCCACCCCCACCAAAAGGATGGCCACCGCCAGCACCGGCGTGCCCAGGACGATGATGAGGCTCGTGGCGTAGTGCGCCCAAATGAACAGCGGCAGGCGGAACCAGGTGAGGCCCGGCGCGCGCATCTTGTGGATCGTCACGATGAAGTTGAGCCCGGTGAAAATGGAGGAGAACCCAGCGATGAAAATCCCGATGGCCATGAGGCTCACGTAGGTGTTCGAGTAGGTGCTGCTGTAGGGCGTGTAGAAGGTCCAGCCCGTGTCGACGCCGCCCGTGAGCAACGCCCAAAGGGCGAAGAGCCCGCCCAGAACGAACACGTACCAGCTCGCCAAATTGAGTTTGGGGAAAGCCAGGTCCTTGGCGCCGATCATGAGGGGCACGAGGAAGTTCCCGAACGCCGCGGGCACCGACGGGATCAGGAACAGGAAAACCATGACGATGCCGTGGAGCGTGAAGAGCTTGTTGTAGCTGTCCGCGGAGACCAGGTCGCCCGGCGGCGTCAGGAGCTCCAGGCGGAACAGCACGGCGGCGAGGCCCCCCACCAGGAAAAAGAACGTGATGGACAAGAGATAGAGAACGCCGATCCGCTTGTGGTCCGTGGTGGTGAGCCAGGACTTCAGTGAGAAGCCGGCGGTTAAATAATTGTCTTTCGGCTCAACGGCGGCGGTCATGGTGCGCTCCCTTCGGTCCCGCCTTCGGCGGAGCGAAGCGTTTTCAAATAGGCGATCAATTGAACCAGTTCCTCTTCGCTGACCTGGTTCTCGAAAACGGGCATGATGGGCTGATAGCCGGCCACCATCTTGGCCCGGGGCCGCAGGACGGATTCCCGGAGATAGCCCTCGTCGGCAATGACGGAGCGTCCGTTTTCCAATTGCACGCGCTTTCCATAGAGGTCTTGAAGGCCGGGCGCGCGCACCGTCATCCCCGCGGTGGGGCCCGCCATGTGGCAGCCGGTGCATCCCAGCCGCTGGTAGAGGTTTTCCCCGGCCGACGCCAGGGGTTCGCGTCCCGTGGCGCCCTGGGCGAGCCAGGCCTCATAGTCCGGAGGCGATAGGGCGATCACCTGTCCCGCCATTTGGGAATGCTGGGTGCCGCAGTATTCCGCGCAGAAGAGGTGATGCGAACCGGCCCGGGTGGCCTCGAACCAGAGGGAGGTATAGCGGCCGGGAACCGCGTCCATCTTCACCCGGAACGCGGGGATGAACAGGCTGTGGATCACGTCCTCCGACGTGATGATGAGCCGCACGGGCTGGCCCAGGGGGACGTGCAGCTCGTTGATCTCCCGCTTTCCGTTCTGGTGCTGGAACTTCCACATCCATTGCCGCCCGACGACGTATACCGGGATGGCGTTGGCCGGGGGCTTGGCCATGGAAAGATAGATGACGGCGCCCCAAAAAAACATCGCCATGGCGATGATGAAGGGGATCACGATCCAAAGGATTTCCAGGCGCACGTCCACCCCGATCGCCTTGGGTTGCTCGTCCGCGGAACGGCGGCGGTACTTGACCGCGAAAAAAACAATCAACGCGGCGATCAGGACCGAAAAAAAGACCGCCACGGCGATCAGAAAGAAATACAGCATGTCCACCCGCGGCGCCATGGTGGAGGCCTGTTCCGGAAAAAGAAGGGGCGCGGACATCTATTGAGCCTTCCTCATGCGGCGTTCCCGCCGGAGCGTCACGGCGACGAAGGTCCCCAGCGCCAGGAGCGTGAACAGCCCGGCCGCGCGAAGGAGCCGGGTGATCGCCAAGCTGTATTTGCCCGTCTTGGGATCGTAGTGGTAGCAGAGCAGGAGGAGCTGGTCCACCGGCGAGCCGATCTTTCCGTCGGAGGCCTCCACGAGCGCCAGGCGCAGGTCCCGGGGCGAATGGCTGAGCCCGAAGAAATACCGGGACACCCGCCCCTCGGGCGTCAGCACGATGGCGCCCGAAGGATGGGCGTATTCCTTGGTCTCATGAACGTAGGCGTAGCGGAAGCCGACGGCGGCCGTCACCTCCCGGATCGCCTCCGGGCCGCCCGTCAGGAAAGTCCACCCGCTCTCCGCGCCGGGCCTCTGGTAACTTTGCAGGGTGATTTGTTTTTTCTCCGCCGCCTGTTCCG
>JACQPF010000392.1 GCA_016207625.1 Elusimicrobiota bacterium
GGCCTGGGTGATGTGGTGCACCCATTCCCCCGAGATGTCGTCATACAGGCTCTTTACGCCGAGCAGCCGTTCGCATTTCGTGATGCCTTGGTCGGTCAGGATGGCGGAGTGGGCTTTCTCGTCGACGATGTAGTCGAACCCGACGCCGAGGTCGATGCCCTTGTGCTTGGCTTCGATTTCTTCGGTCTCCGTGATCATGCGTCCCTTCAACTGCGGGATGATCCGGTTGACCACGTGATACCTCTGGCTGGACGCCTCGCCGGGTCCGGAAATGATCAACGGGGTCCGGGCCTCATCCACCAAAATGGAGTCCACTTCGTCCACGATGGCGAAATGGAACGGCCGGAGCACCCGGTCCTCTTTCCGGCGGACCAGGTTGTCGCGGAGGTAGTCGAAGCCGATCTCGTTGTTGGTGACGTAGGTCACGTCCGAAGCGTAGGCCTTCCGCCGTTCCTCGTTGGGCATGTCGTGCTGGACGGACCCCACGCTGAGGCCCAGGAACTCATAGACGGGCCCCATCCAGAGCCGGTCCCGTTTGGCGAGATAATCGTTCACGGTCACGACGTGCACGCCCTTGCCTTCCAGCGCGTTCAAATAGACGGCCAGCGTGGCGACCAAGGTTTTCCCCTCGCCGGTTTTCATCTCGGCGATTTTGCCCTGGTGGAGGACGGCGCCGCCCAGCACTTGAACGTCGTAATGGCGCAGGCCGATGGCGCGTTTGGCCGCCTCGCGGACCGCGGCAAAGGCTTCGGGCAAGAGGTTGTCCAGGGGTTCCCCTTTGGCAAGCCTCTCCCGGAACTCCGCCGTTTTGTTCCGGAGATGGACATCGTCCAACCCCGCCATTCGATCGTTCCACTCATTGACCTGTTGGACGTGAGGCTCCAAGGCTTTGATGGTTCGTTCGTTCTGCGTCCCGAAAAATATTTTAAGGATAGACTCGATCATTGGGGTATGTTACCAATTTTGCCTTTCATTTTGAAGGAGTCGTTTTTTCGTCCGCAAGCCGCCGGGGGCGGAAAAGCCGCCGAGGGTCCCATCGGACCGGATGACCCGGTGGCAAGGAACAATGGGAGCGAAGGGATTGGCGCCCAGGGCCCGGCCCACCGCGCGAGCCGCCCCGGGTCTGCCGATTCGTTTTGCGATCCAGCCGTAGGAGCGCACTTCCCCCTTCGGGATTTCGGCGCAAGCCGCCCAAACGGCTTGGTAAAAGGGCGAATAGGCTTTCATTTTCTTCAAGATGTTCCTTGGCAGCATGGACATGTCAATCTCCCTTTTCAAAAAAGGATTTCTCCCGCCGCGCCCGGTGGAAGGTCACGGCGAAGCGATGGGACTCATCCCGCACGCGCTGGAGCAGGTGCAAGACGGGCGACTCCAGGGAAAGCCGCACCGGCTCGGATTGTTCAGGAAGGTACACCTCCTCCTCGCGCTTGGCCAGGGCGGCGATGGGCAGACGGCGAAGCCCCAGCCTCACCAGGGCCTTGAGGGCGGCGGAGAGCTGGCCTGGCCCGCCGTCGATCAGGACGAGGTCCGGCCAGGGCCCGTTGTCCTCCTTCACCCGGCGGTAGCGGCGGCCCACCACCTCTTCCATGGAGGCGAAATCGTCGACGCCGCGGACCGTGCGAATGATGAATTTCCGGTAATGGCTCTTCAACGGTTTCCCCCGCTCGAAGGTCACCAGGGAAGCGACGGTCTCTGCGCCTTGGGAATGGGAGATGTCGAAAGCCTCGATCCGGATGGGCGGCCGTGGAAGCCGGAGGACCGTCTGCAAGTCCTGCAAAACGCGGCTCATCTCGATGCGGCTCTGCACGTCTTCGGGGCGGAGAGCCCGGAAGGTGACGCGCTCTTGCATGTGCCGCACGGCTTCGACGTTGTCTCTCAATCGCGCGGCTTTCTCGAAATTCAACTCCCGGGCGGCCGCTTTCATTTCCCGCTCCCAGTCTTTCTGAAGCCGGTCATGACGCCCTTCCAAGAAGAGCACGACCCTGTCCGTCATTCGCCGGTATTCCTCTTTTGTGATCTTCCCGACGCAGGGAGCGGGACATTCTCCCGTATGCAGGTATAGACAGGATTGCACTTTTTGGGGGTTGGGCAAATGGCCCTCGGAAAACTCGAGGTCGCATGGCCGCAAGGGGAAAAGCTTTTTCTTCCACGCCCAATCCAACAGCCGGCGGATGGGCACCACGCGCGGATAGGGGCCGAAATAGCGCGCGCCGTCATTTTTCCGCTCCCGCGTGAGGAAGATGCGCGGGAAGTCCTCATTCACCGTGACCTTGATGTAGGGGTAGGCCTTGTCATCTTTCAGCATCGTGTTGTAGGGCGGCTGGTGACGGTTCACCAGGCGATGCTCGATGATCAGCGCTTCCCGCTCGCTTTCGGCGATGATGTAATCGATGTGCCGGATTTCAGAAACCAGGGCCCTGACTTTTACGTCCAACCCTTGAGGGCGGAAATAATTGGCCACTCGCTTCCGGAGGTTGACCGCCTTGCCGATATATAGGATGGCGCCGGTCTTGTCCCGCATGATGTAGACACCCGGTTTGCGAGGGAGTGTCGTGAGCATCAATTCATGAGCGTTTTCCATATTGTTATAACAAACCGGATCGTCATCGGTTCCTTTTTACCTTCATCAAAACCATCAAATGTTGAAATTCATCCATGCCCATTTGCCTGGCCAACGCGAAATAGACGCCTCCACCCGCCGCAACGGCCAGCGGGACTTTCCAAAGCAGGCTTCCCGGGAGCCCATAAACCAGACCCGCGGAAACGGCTGCCATGACCAGGCAGGCGCCAAGAGATTGTAGAAGAGTCGTTAAGAGACGCCGTCCGCCCATGAGGCCCAATCGTTTCCGGAGGATCCAAAAGAGAGCGGTCGCGTTGGCAAAAGACGCGAGCGCCGTGGCGAGAGCCAATCCCCCCACCCCCCACCGCCACATGAGCGCAAGGTTTCCCGCCATATTGATGAGGAGGCAGAAGGTGGCCACGTGAACCGGGGTTCCCGTGTCTTTCATGGCGTAGAAGGAACTGACCAACACCCGTACGCTGGTGTAGGCCGGCAGGCCCAGGCAATAGGCGACGAGGGCGGCGTTCGTGAGCACGGTTTCACGATGCGTAAAACGTCCGTGCTCGAACAACAACTCAATAATAGGCGTTCCCATCACAATGAGCCCCACCATGGCGGGCAATACGGTAAAGAACACGAGCCGGAGAGAGAAGTTCAGCGTTTCTTTCATTTCTTTCCAATCCTGCCGGGAAGCGCTCGCGGAGAGAGACGGCAGAGCGGCCGTCGACATGGCGATGCCGAAGAGGGCCAACGGGAATTGCATGAGCCGGTTGGAGTTGTAGAGCGCCGTGACGGAACCTTGAATCAGGAATGAGGCGCAGACGGTGTCGGCGAACGCGTTGATTTGATCCACCGAAAGGCCCCAAACGGCCGGGAGGATGGCGCGGCCCACCTTCATCACTTCGGGATGGCGCGGGTTCCATCGCCAAAACGGAAGGATGCGCTCCTTTTTCATGAGGGGAAGCAAAACGCCGAAGTGCAGCAGGCCGCCCGCCACGGCGCTGACGGCCAAA
>JACQPF010000393.1 GCA_016207625.1 Elusimicrobiota bacterium
CCGCCTTCAACGCCTTGGCGGGGTCAGACGTCGACATCAGCACCGATTTGTATGTGTCCGGAAACCTCGGCATCGGCGTGGCGAACCCCGCAAGCAAGCTGGACGTGAACGGGAATATTCAGATCCGGGGCGCCAACACCAGGATCGCTTCTGAAGCGGGTTCCAACATGGACATCGGCATCAATGACGTAACCAACAGCAGTGTCGGAGGAAATCTCAACATCTTCGCCGGGGGCCGGCAGGCCATGGAATGGTCTGAACCCGGTGGGTCTGTCTATATTTCCGCCGGCAACACGAGCTGGGGAGGGGGCGGCAGCGTCTATTTGAGGCCAGGGTCCGGAGATTCCCAGGGAAGTGTTCTCCTGGCCGACACGGGCGGATACGTCGGCATCGGGACTCCGAGCCCCGCCACTCGTTTGGACGTGAACGGGGACGCCCGGTTCGGCACCACATCGAAAAGCACGTTCACGACGCTGGGGGCCCTCAACATGGCGTCCGACAAAGACGTCACCTTGACCGGCGGAGGGGAAGTCCTTGGCTTACCCAACACGCCCAGCGGCGACAACGCCGCGGCGAGCAAATACTATGTGGATCAAGCCACAACCTCGGCGGTTTCCGGCGGCGCCTGGACGAGAGACACCGGCAACACCGAAGTTGAGCTGGCCAACATCGGCGACGAAGTGGGCATCGGCATCGCCGTTCCCACCGCCAAACTTCACGTGAGCGGCGGTTCCGGCGCCGTGGCCAGTTTCAAAGTGGAGGGCTCCAGCCACGTCCTTCTCTCCCAATCCGGAAACGTCGGCATCGGCGCAGCAGACCCTGCGGCGAGGCTGGAAGTCGTCGGGAACAGCAATACGGAACAGCTCGTCGTCAGAGCCAACGCCACCCAAAGCAACAGCAACCCTCTCATCCAGTTTCAAAACTCAGCCGGAAGCCCGATCTTCGCCATCCATGCGAACGGCCTCTACAACGCATTTTTTGGCGTCGACGCAGGCGTGAATACCACTTCAGGGTTGTATAACGTCGCCATCAGCCGGTACGCCCTGCTCAACAACACTACCGGAGGCAGCAATCTGGCGATCGGATATGAGGCCCTGCGTACGAACACGGGCGGATCCGACAACGTGGCCGTCGGGTATCAGGCGATGCGCAGCAACACGGGCAGTTGGAACACCACCGTCGGGAGCAACGCCATGTATTTCAACACCACGGGTCTATACAATGCGGCGGTGGGATATTCGGCGTTGGGAGCGAACACCTCAGGCTCGAACAACATCGCCGTCGGGCAAAACGCGTTGGATGACAATCAAACGGGCAGCAACAACACGGCGGTCGGCAGCTTGATCGCCAGCAACAGCGGCGGCTCCATTTCGAACAGCGCCATTTTCGGCTACAGAGCCGGTTACGACTTAACCACGGGGGGCAACAACAACACCCTCCTGGGTTACCAAGCGGGCGACAGCCTCACCACGGGAAGCAACAATATTATCATCGGCTACGACGCGGACGCCCCCACCATCAGCGCCACGAGCTTCCTCAACATCGGCAACCTCCTCTACGGCAATATGTCCGCCGGATATGTCAGCGTCGGGATATCGACTCCCACTCGGAAACTGGATATCTATCACAACGCGGACACGGGAAACGGAGTGCCCCTCGCCGTGATCCGCAACGGGGCGGCGACGAACGGTTCGTTGCTGGAACTCAAATACGAAACCTCCGGAGGGGATCCGGCGGTGGCGGACAAGTTTTCGGCCCTGCTCATCCACACGAGGACCGGCCGAATCCTGCAAGGCTGGAGGGACACCACCAACAAAGTGCTGGACATCGATCGGTTTGGCAACGCCTATTTCGCCAGTAGCATCGGCATTTCAACAGGCTCGCCGCAAGGCACGTTCGCCGTCCGAGATGATTTCGTGGTCAAAAGCGACGGCAAAGTCGGCATCGGCACGACATCGCCGGGGGCAGGTCTTCAAGTCGTCGGAGATGTCGACAACCTGCGTCTCTATGGAAACAATAGTGATATACGTTTGGATTTTGATCTGCCAAACTGGGCATATGCCACCCTTAATGCAAGGAACAGGACAGATGGATCGTCAAGGGATCTGGCATTCCAAACCGATGGCGGCAACGTCGGCATCGGCGCGACGAACCCCCAGGCCCAATTGCACATCTCAAGCAACAACGCCACGTCTTCCAGCACGGTGCTGCTGGTGTCCAGCGGTACCTCGCCGGGGCAGGAACTCCTGACCGTCAAAGGCAACGCTGTCGTCACCATCGGCAACGGCACGGGCAAGCTCAACGTGGGCACCATCGACCCCGTCTACATCATCGAAGGGAAAAGGTACGCCACTTACGTCTCCGGCATGACCGGCCAAAAAGAAGAGACCGCGGGCGTCCTCGCGCTCACGGAAACCTTGGACGACGACCCAACCTTCTTCCACGCCATCGATTTCAACGCCGTGGAGAAGGGGTCCGATCTCTGGGTCTTCTGGCAGGTCACCGATTTCGGCAAAGGCTGGAAAGACCTGGCCGTTCTCCTCACGCCGGGCGCCCGCCAAAAAGTCTGGTATGAGAAAGACGTTGCCCGAAGGCGCCTCACCATTTTCACCGCGATGGAAAACGGAGGCGACGAGGAGCCTGTGGAAGTGTCCTATCGCCTCACGGCGCCCCGGTTTGATCACGCCAAGTGGACCAACATTCCGACGGATGACACGAAAGGAATGGACGTTGATCCCCCGAACCAAAAATACTGATCCGCTCAAGGCCGTCGTTTTTTTGTTCTTTCTAGGGGGTTTCGCCTGGGCTTCCCCGGTTGGGCCCGACGGACCCTCCCCGGAGCTGCTCGCCAACCCCTACCGGGTTTCCTCCAAAGGCGGGCTCATCACCAAAGCCTATATCCACCCGGAAAAGGTCCACGTGGGCGACCGGCAAGAATTTTTGATCGTCGCCGACGCCGACCGGGTCACCGCCGAAACGAAGACCGACAACAACCTCTTCACGCTCCACCTGACGGAAATCGGCCAAGGCTGGTACGGCTCCTGGATCGTGCAAGACACGGTCAGCAAGGAATACGCCACGATCTTCACGGCCACGCGGGGCACCCACACCCACACCATCACCCTGGCCTGGTCGGACCCCTGCACCCCGCCCCCGGGGGGCGACTGGACCACGGATGCGGCCAACTGCAACTTCAGCGGCGTGAACGGCGTGGACAACGGCAACCTCACGATCAACGGCAGCAACACCATCACCATCATCACAGGCTCCACCTTCGCCTGGAACTCGGGCAAGCAAATCAACATGAACTCCGGCTCCATCGTGGTTGGAAACGGGGCGGTCCTCAAGCAGACATACCTCTGGATGGTCGACGCCGATTCCGACGGGACTCCCGCCGCCGCCACCCAATACTCGGGCGATACGGTGCCCGTGGGCGGCGCCCGCCGGCGGTCCCTCCTGAGCAGCGTCAGCGCCGTCGATTGCAATGAGGGGGACGGCACCCGATGGCGCTTGCGCTTTGTGGATACCGACGGAGACGGCTACGGCGCGGGGAGCGTTGCGTGTGTCGGCAATCATGTGGGTTATGTGGACGACGACACCGATTGCTACGACAGCAATTCGGACGCATATCCCGGGCAAGAGGCTTTTTTTGCTTCGGTTCGCGGCGACTTGAGTTTTGATTACAACTGCGACGAGATCGAGGAGCCCGAAGTGACCACCCTCTGCGAGGAGACCCAATCCGGAAATATCGACGGATGGGGAACCTTGCCGGGTTGTGGCGTCACAGCCCAATGGGAAAGTTTTGATCCCTGGGAAGGTTCATGCATGTATCAGGATCCTCCAGACCCCAGAACTCAGGTGTGCCGATGAGGGCCGCATGAAACTTCGCTCCATTTCCGGCTGCGCAGCTCTCCTCCTGTTTTTGTCGGCGGGAACCGCGTTCGGACGCATTGACTTCACCGACGTCTTGGACGCCCCTCCCGAATTTCTTGAGACGGCCGAGAAAACGCTTTGGAGGATGGTGGACGAGCTGAGCCTCCGGAATGAGGTGAAAGAACTGGCGGTGGTCGGCAGCATGGCCTGCGGCATCGCCCGGCTGGAACACGATCCCGACCCCAGCGACATCGACTTCCTGGTCGTGTTGGATCGCCCTTGGAGCGACAAATCTCTCAAAACGGCCGCCATCGATTCAGTCAGGTTCAAATATCAAAAGCTCTTGCAGCGCCGCCTGGACAGCCAGCTCACCGTCGATATCAAGATCTCTCCGAACGACAATTTAAACCCGAACGATTCCAGCCAGGTCTGGTATTCCCTCACGGAACGGAGAATCCACCACCGGCCCGGAAATCGAAAACGGAACCTCACCGGGATGAGCCATCAAGGCGTTTTTTACGCCTATGACAGGGACGAACACAACCGATTTTTAGCGTCGCGCAAAGCCAAACCCGTCAAGATCCACCCCGAAGTGGAGGGAGACCAACTGGTCTGGTATGAGCGCGCCGCCTGGGAACAAGGCAAAAAAGTCATCCTGCTGAAGTCGCTTTCCAAGAAATAAGCCGCCCGCCTTGACAACCCCCTTCTCAAGGGGTATTTATTGGGAAACAAAAGGAGCATAAATGACCATTCGAAGAGATGAAGGGCTGCTGAAAATCAGCGAGGTTGCGGAAGAGGCCAAAGTCCTTCCCTCGACAATCCGTCACTACACCGATTTGGGCCTCCTGCAGTTCGCCGCCACCACAGAAGGCGGCCACCGGCTCTACCACGCCCAGGACACGCTCACCCGCCTCTCTCGCGTCAAGGCCCTGTCCAAGCGCGGGCTCTCCCTTCCCCAAATCAAGGACGAGTTGAACCTCCTCTCCGGCAAGAAACGCGTCCTCGTCGTGGACGACGAGCCCGAAGTGGGGGAACTCATTTCCGATGCGCTGAAGGACCGGCCGCGCTTCGAGGTCCGCGTTGCCATGGACGGTTTCGCCGCCGGGCGCGCCCTGGGCGAGTTCCTGCCGGACCTCGTGGTCCTGGACTTAATGCTCCCCGGCGTGAACGGTTTCGAAGTCTGCAAAATCATCCGCGCCGATGAAGGCCTCACGGGCGTCAAAATCCTGGCCGTGACCGGCTACAGCACCCCCGAAAACGTGCGCACCATCCTCCAAGCCGGCGCCGACAAATGCCTTGCCAAACCCATGGACCTCTCCGAGGTCCTGAAATCCATCGGCGACCTCCTAAACATTGATTTGACTTCCTAGTTTTTCCTCGTTTTGGCTGAAATATTGCATGTAAACTAAACGTCAAAATACTTGATAATTTGAGAAGGGGGTAGATTTGTATGAATTTAACCCGCTTTTTTCGTTCATTTGTTACGGGATTCGCCTTCCTGGGGTTAGCCGCCACCAGCCTCTACGCCGGAGCGCCCGGGGAAATTAATTACCAGGGAAAACTGGCAGACTCCACCGGGAACCCCATCACGGGTAATATACCCATGGTTTTTGAAATTTATGAAAATGCAACGGGTGGAAGTCCCTTATACACTGAGACAAAACCAGGCGTGTCCGTGTCGAATGGTGTCTTCAGTGTCGTTATTGGGGAAAGCACTCCCATCTCAACTTCAACATTTCAGGGAGCGGACACGGGCAAATGGCTGCAGGTCACAGTAAACGGAACGCCACTTTTGCCCCGCCAAAAGCTTGTGGCCGCGCCCTACGCCCTGGCGGTGGCGACGAGCAGCGTCGGCACAAATGAAATCATCGACGGATCCATCGGGCTCAATGACCTAAACCCTGGCTATCCAGGATGTTCCAACGGCGAAATCCCGAAAATTTCCGGCGGAGTCTGGACCTGCCAGGCCGACGGCGGCGCCACCTACACGGCCGATGAGAGCGGTATCACCCTGGTCGGCAGCCAATTCCGGCTCGAGTTATACGGCACCACCCTCGCCTCGGACGCCAACGGCCTGAGAGTCAACGCCATCGGCACCACGGAGATCACCAACGACGCCATCCGCGGCGAGGACTTGGATAAGGGAGACGTTAAATTGAAAGCCGGTTCGGACGGTAAATATTATTCCACCTACGCGCCGGATTGAGATTTTTTTCATCTCGCCTCAACATGGGACGGCACACAGTGATGACCATGTCTTCACGTAAAATCATCGCCTCAGCCATCATAACGGCTGGCCTATCCATGGTGTTCGCTTCCCGCCTCCAAGCCTGGAGGGATCCCACCATCTCCACAGGCACGACCTTGATCAAAGTGGTGCACATCACGGAACTCCGGGACGCTATTGACGCGAAAAGGGCGGATTTTGGTCTGTCTCCCGGCACGTGGCTGGACGTTCCTATCGTCACCGGCACCACCCTGATTAAAGCGACTCACATCACCCAGATGCGCGATGCCATCAACGAGCTTCGTGGGAATTTCAAAGACGACTGCTCCGCGGTTGTGCAGGGGGGGACCGTGACGTTCGTGGACCCGACCCTGACGCCGGGCTCAACCTTGATCAAAGTGGTGCACATCACCCAACTGCGGGCCGCGGTGGACGGCGTGGGAACCTGCCTGGCCTGTTGCGGCGGCGCGGGGAGCTGCATGGGGGGCTGCACTGGTACGGATTGCGGCAACAGGCCGCCCGGGAACGAAGGAAGCCCCGCCTGCGCCGTGTGCCAGGACTGCGATGGAGCGGGAGCCTGCGCTCCGGTCACAAGCAACACGCAGGACGTCGGCTGTGAGAACGCCTGCGATGCCTGCCAGGCCGGCGCCTGCGGGGACGCCACCTCGGGGACGGACCCCGGGAGCAAGTGTGCGGACCCCACGCCCAACACCCCATCGGCCTGCTACACGGGCAACTGTAACGCCTCCGGGGCCTGCGCGCCCGCGGGTTCGGGAACGGACTGCGGGATTTGCAAGGGGTGCGACGCCACGGGCAACTGCAACCAATTGCGCGTGGCCGACACCGACGATTGCACCTTCCCCGTGAACTGTTCATCCTATTACGTCCGGGACAACGGCGTTTATTCCCAGCCGCGCTATTGTCACAGCCGGTCCAACATCACGGGCTGCCTGGCGCAAGGCGCCTGCCCCACGGCGGCGGGGAATTGCCCGAGCCAGTTGAAGACCGGCGCGGCCCTGACCACCTGCGCGGCCTGCAAGAAATTCGGCGCGAGCGATTGCACGGGCACTACCCTCGGGGGCTGCGTCGACAACCAAGGGACGAGCGAGGATTTTTGGGGCGATTGCGCGCCCTCCAATTGTTCCAACAACGGTTTTTGCAACGCGGCGGGAGGCTGCGGGGTCCCTGCGGACGGAGCCACGCCGGTCCCGTCGAGCTTCTGCCCCAACCTGGCCTGCCGGACGACCCTGTGCGACGGCATAGGCGGCTGTCAAAAGGTGACGAGCGGGCAGGGGAATTCATGCGACGTGTGCCAGGAATGCAACGGTTTGGGGAACTGCGTCAATGTGTCGAACGGAACGGACCCATACGACGATTGCGCGGGCGGAGGCTGCTCGGGAACGGGCCTCTGTTCGGGTGGAGCGTGCGAGGGGGCCATTCCCGCGGGGAATGATCCGAACAATTTCTGCCCGAGCGCCGTGTGCAAGAACATCAACTGCAACGGGATCGGGGCCTGCCAGAACCTGACCGACGGCAGCCTGGGGAACGAGGGCGGCTGGGGCTCCACCTGCGGCAGTTGCAAACGGTGCACGGGCGGGGCCTGCGCGAA
>JACQPF010000040.1 GCA_016207625.1 Elusimicrobiota bacterium
GGATGTGAACGGAGTGATCACGGCCGCGGGAGGGAACTCGACCAATTGGAACGCGGCCTATACGAATTCGCACGGCCGTGGGCACAATGTGGCGGACACATTGGACCACACGGATTGGCCGGCCGGATTGACTGCGGCTGAATTGGGGTTTTTGGATGGAGCGACGTCAAGCATCCAAACTCAATTGGGCACGAAAGCTTCCACGGCAAGCCCCACTTTCACCGGGAGCGTTACGATGCCTGGAACGGGGGTATGGAACAGTTCGGGCAACGTGGGCATTGGGACGGCGAGCCCGGGCGCCGGATTGAAACTGGATGTTCAAGGAGGAGACATCAACGCGAGCGGCAAGCTCAAGGAAGGGGGCAACGCGCTGATTCCCGCGGGCGCGGTGATGTTCTTCAACCTCGTCGCCTGCCCGGCCGGGTGGACCGAGCTCACCGTGGCCCGGGGCCGCTATATAGTGGGCCTCCCTTTATCCGGTACGCTCGCCGGCACCCAAGGCACGGCTCTGAGCAATTTACAAAATCGCGCCGTCGGCTCTCACGACCATGCCATCCCGAGCTTGAGCCACAGCCATGGCCATGACAATGCGCAGCACTTGCATGGAATAACCGATCCAGGGCACAAGCACAAGATGGGTGGTGCTTTCGTAACCAACGGCGGCACCACGTATAATACCAGCAACTGGAATGATCCCGGCAATCCTAGTCAAGCGGAAACAACTAATGTTGCGACAGACATTACGATAAATAATGCCGCAACCGGTATAACGATCAGCGCGGCCGATCCGGGGAATATCCTGACGGAAGCGCAAGGGTCCGTGGCGGGCACCAACGCCCCATACATTCAATTGAGGGTTTGCCAGAAGGACTGATGCAGAGGCGGGGGTCAGCCTGAGACGACTTGGATTCTCTGGTCTACCAATTTCTGGAGAAGGTTTTGGATGGCGTAGAGTGTGCCCATGGTGGCGCTGGGGCAGCTTCCGCAGGCGCCTTGGTAGTGGACCGTGAGGACGAAGTTGCTGTAATCCAGAACTTCAAGGCCGCCGCCGTCCCCCGCCAGGGCCGGGCAGACCATTTCATCGATCACCTTATGAATTTTTGTGAGCGTTTCCTCGTGGCCGTCGGCAGTTGCGTGGGGGGCGGTTTGTTTTTCCTCTAAGGCCGGTGGGGCCGCCGTCTCGATGGCTTGTATGACTTTGGGGCGCAGGTCTTCCCAGTTCGCTTCGGGCTCCTTCGTCACGGAAACAAAACGGTCCATGTAGAAAACGGAAGACACCTCTCCCGCCCCGAAAACAGCCGCGGCCAGCGCGTCCTTTTGCCCGGAGGCGGGGTCCTCAAACGAACGGGCGCCCGATTCGACGATCTGGCCATCCAAAACGAATTTCAACGCTTCCGGGTTGGGTGTTCCTTGGACATCAACGACTTTCATAAAAAAGACCTCTCTTTTTTCGGACCGGGATTCCGGAAAATTTCTTTTCCCTTGACAAGGGTTCGAACTAGGAAAAGACTTGTTATAACGTATACAAAGCGGTTTCACTATTATACTTGAAATAAAGCATCTCGGTAATGATCTCCGTTCGAAAACCTGTTGAGCTGAATTTCTGG
Organism: Elusimicrobiota bacterium; assembly: GCA_016207625.1. GTDB lineage: Bacteria > Elusimicrobiota > Elusimicrobia > FEN-1173 > FEN-1173 > JACQPF01. The sequence continues at coordinate 1,608 of JACQPF010000040.1, forward strand.
GTGACCCCAAACGCCGGTTTTGATACCCGGCGGGCTCTCCGCGCCCTGCTGAACCGATTCCAGAAAAAATACCCTCACATCACCGTTCGGATTTGGGTGTTCCCCTGGTCCGTCGTTTGGGACCGCTTGATGCATGTGCTGAAGCACAGCCACTGGCCTTTCCCGCCGGACGTCATTCAGATCGGGAGCACGTGGACCTGCACGCTGGCGTTCTTGGGGGCGCTCAAGGATCTGACCCCCCGGTTGTGGGAGATCGACCGGGACAGTTTCATCCCCACGGTGTTCGAGTCCTGTTATCTGCCGCACACGCGCAAGCTCTACTCCATTCCCTGGTTCATGGAGCACCGCGTGCTTTATTACCGGCGCGACATATTGAAGGCCTTGAACATTCCGCCGGAGGAATTGGAGACGTGGGATTCCTTCCGGAAAATCTGCCGCGCCATCACCCGCATGCAGAAGGGGAAAAAGAACCTGCACACCTTGTCGATGTCGGGGCAGAAAGGCGAGGTGCTCATTCACGACTTGGCGCCGTGGATCTGGGGGGCCGGGGGGGATTTCTTGACGCCCGACGAGAGGATGGCGTTTTTTCACAGGGATCAATCGCTGGAGGGGTTGAAGTTTTTCTTTTCTCTCATCGCGGATGGGTCCATACCGCTCATGGGGCGGGACCAGTTTTCTTCCGGTAATTTCTTCACCGGCCATGCGGTGTTCCAGTTCTCCGGCGCTTGGCCTCTGAACAGTTTCTTCCGGAAGGGCCACCGCCTCTATCAGCCCGAGGTGGCCGAGAACTTCGGCACAGCGCCGTTTCCCTTGGGGCCTGCCGGGCGGTTCACGTATTTGGGGGGGAGCCATCTGGCGATTTCCGCCGCCACGCGGTTTCCGGAAGAGAGTTGGACGTTGGTGAGGTTTTTAAGCTCGCCGGAAGTTCAGCTCGCTCACGCGCGGGCCATCGGAATGCTGCCGTGCCGCCAGAGCGAGATCCATGGGTTGTTCGCGGGGAACCCGGAGGCGAAACGCGTGTTTTTGGAATCGCTGACCTATGCGCGCATCTTGCCGCAGGTTCCCATTTTGGGCACGTTTGAGCGGATGTTCGTTCGCTGCACGTCGGACATCACGAAGATGATCGTGGAGAAAGATTTCTCCGGTTCGCGGCTCCAGACGCGCCTGGCGCAGGCCGCGGAAGAAACGAACTACCTCCTCTCCCTGTATGGGTAACGAATTGGAATCTCAATCGCCTTTCATCGATTTCGGCCTTCACCGCGACGAGTTGGGCGGGCTGAAGATCCGGTATTGGCGCGACGTGGTGACGGAGCTTCATGACGTCTGCGAGCGCGGGTTCCGGATCATGCAC
>JACQPF010000383.1 GCA_016207625.1 Elusimicrobiota bacterium
ATCACTCTGCCCAGCCCAACAAATACAACCGTGCTATAATTGCATCCGAATATATATTGCCAATAAGTCGTGTAAAGGAAATCCGATTTGAGCATCCTTAAGATGGAGCATCGATCCCGCTCCGGCCAAATCATCCAAGTCCGGCAAGGGGACATCACGCTGGAGACCTGCGACGCCATCGTCAACGCGGCCAACTCGCAGTTGTCTCACGGAGGAGGGGTGGCGGGAGCCATCGTCCGGCGCGGGGGGCCGGCCATCCAAGAGGAAAGCGATGCCTGGGTGGGGAAAAGCGGCGCCGTTCCCACCGGCCATGTGGCCGTGACCGGGCCGGGCCGACTGTCCTGCCGGTTCGTCATCCATTCCGTTGGCCCCGTTTGGCGGGGCGGTGAGAGAAACGAAGACAAATGCCTTCGTTCCGCGGTTTGGAACAGCCTGCTCAAAGCCCACCGGATGGAACTGGCCAGCATCGCCTTTCCCGCCATCAGCAGCGGGATATTCGGGTTTCCAAAAAACCGGTGCGCGGCCGTTTTCATCAAAACGATTTTTGATTTCTGCGAGGAATTCCCGGAGAGCCCTGTGCGCGAGATCCGGCTGACGAACATCGATCAGCCCACGGTGGGCGCTTTTGAAGCGGAGTTGGGGAAAGCCGGTTAGAACCCGATGGCGGTCTGGAGGACCAGTTCGTTGCCCTTGTTCCCGGCGCCGTCGTTGTGGATGGCGCTGTAGTTCACCTTGTAACTGAAACGCGGAACGGTTCTCGGCATGGGGAAATAGGTGACCCCGAGGGTCGATCGTTGGACGGTTTCTTTGTTCGCCACGCCGCCATAGCCTTTGACACCGTCTAGGTTGGCCTGGTCGAAGCGCAAGGCGGTCTCTACCCTTCGGTTGACGCGATAGGCGGTTTCCGCGTAGAACCCATTCTTTTTTAGGAATTTGTTCGTGATTCCCTGCCGCGCCCAGACGTATTCGCCGCGCAAAACCAATTTATCAAGTGCGTATTCAACGTCGGCGTCGAGGATGGATAGGTTGCGGCCTGTCGCCGTGTATTCTCCGGCGTAGTAGGATCCTCCGACTTCCAGCCCGGACAGAGGCAAAAAGCCGATTCGGCCGCCGTAGGCTTTATCATCGTTTCCATAATCCCGATGGTTTTCCCGCAAGCTCCGGATGTCTCCGCCTTCACCGGCGGCTTGCTGAAGCCCATTGACGGTATAAACGGCGTAGTTGATCCCCCGCCGGCCGTCTCCCGAAGAGACTTTGCCGCGCAATTGAGCGCCGACCTCGCTCCACACCGAGGGGACCACGTGCCAGAGAACGATCGGCCGGTCGTTGAGCTTGTTGATGTATTCCGGATAATAGTATTCGTTGAATTTTCCCATGGGGACCAGGAATTTGCCGGCGCGCAGAGTGAGGTAATCGTCGATGTTGTAGTCAAGGAAGCCGTACCGGATGCTTATTTCATCCCCGGCGTGCTCGTACTCCATCATGATTTCCGCCGTGAGCTTCTCATCCACATGCAATCCCACGAGGACGTTGAAATATTGCAGGCTGAACGTGTTGCTCATCTTGCGGCGGTTCAAATCGTTTGTGCGATACCACGCCGCCGTATAGCCGTGCACATAGGGTTCGAGTTTCAAAGATTCCAACTGGAAGCCGAATCCCCCTTGTTTCCCAGTCTCGGTCACGAGGTCGGTGAAGAACATTTCCTCCAGGCCCTGGTTCCCCTGGGCTTGCGCGTAGGCGGCGGGGGGGACATCCAAGGCGAATGCGTTGAGGCTTAAGAAAAGGAAAGGAACCAGGAAGCACGATGACCGTCGCATGAAGAACCCTCCAAAAAGTTTTGTGCCTGTGCCAGGTGCGCTTGACGTTGAGAGGTTACAAAATTTCCGTCACAAATGAAACAATTTTCCGGCTTTTCCGGCGCATTACCGGCGCATTTTTGTGCTAGAATAAGACCAATGCTTTCCAAAATCATCAGCGCGGCGGTGCATGGGATCGACGGATTCGTCGTCCATGTGGAAGTTTACCTGGCCGCGGGACTGCCCAGCTTTTCCACCGTGGGCCTGCCGGACGCGGCCATCCGGGAATCCAAAGACCGCGTGGTCGCGGCCGTCCGCAACTCCGGGTTTGATTTCCCGGTCCGGAAGGTCACCGTCAACCTCTCGCCGGCGGACGTGAAAAAGGAAGGGACGGCCTTCGACCTGCCGATCGCCGTGGGCGTGTTGGGGGCGGAGGAAATCGTCCCGGACGCCAAGCTGGACCGGTTTGTGCTGGTGGGGGAACTGGCTTTGGACGGAAGGGTGCGCCCGGTGCGCGGAATGCTGCCCATCGTCATGGCGGTCAAAGACGGCGGATGGGAAGGCTTGATTTTCCCCGCCGCCAATTGGGCCGAGGCGTCCGCCGTGGAAGGCATTGATTTGGTCCCCGTGGAGACCCTGCGGGAAACGGTCCAATTCTTGCGCGGAGAATGGCGGCCGGAGAAAAAAGCCCGCGTCCAGGCGAAGTCCGTTGCGAACGGGCGTGAGGCCCCGGATTTTTCCGACGTGAAAGGACAGGCCTTCGCCAAACGCGCTATGGAAGTGGCCGCCGCGGGAGGCCACAACGCGGTCCTGATCGGTCCGCCGGGGTCGGGCAAGACCATGCTGGCCAAGCGCGTGTCCGGGATCCTGCCTCCCATGAATTTTGAAGAGTCCCTGGAGAGCAGCAAAATCCATTCCGTGGCCGGCTTGCTGGGTCGGGGCCATTCCCTGCTGGCGACGAGGCCCTTTCGCACCCCTCACCATACGATCTCCAACGTCGCTCTCGTGGGCGGCGGCTCCTATCCGAAACCGGGGGAAGTGTCCCTGGCCCACCATGGGGTTTTGTTCCTGGACGAATTGCCCGAGTTCAACCGCAACGTTCTGGACGTCCTGCGCCAGCCTTTGGAAGACGGATGCGTGACGGTTTCGCGCGCCACGTCTTCGCTCACGTTCCCCGCCCGCTTCATGATGATTGCCGCCATGAACCCGTGCCCCTGCGGCTATCAAGGCCATGCGGAAAGGGAGTGCGTCTGCACGCCGTTCCAGGTCCAGAAGTACCGGGCCAAGGTGTCCGGGCCGTTGTGGGACCGGATCGACCTCCATATCGAAGTCCCGGCCTTGCGCGTGACGGATTTGACCGATGAGAGGCCTCCCGCCGAAAGCTCGACAGTGATCCGGGACCGGATCCTGGCCGCGCGGGGACGCCAAGCGGCTCGTTTCCGGGGGAGCGGGATTCATTGCAACGCCCAGATGAGCGCCAAACAAGTGAAGGCTTATTGTCAGGTCGACGAAACGTCTCGGGCCTTGTTGAAAAGCGCCGTTTCGCGCTTGGGCCTTTCGGCGCGGTCCTTCGATCGCATCCTGAAAGTGGCGCGCACGTTGGCGGATCTGGCGGGGGAGGGTTCCCTCCGCGAGGATCACCTGGCCGAAGCCATCGGTTATCGCGCGCTGGACCGGGCCGCGGCCCTCCTTTCATGAAAAACCGAGCGCTCTCATGACGAACCTGCCCGCGCCGCTCGTCCTGGTGGCGGATGACGATGAGGAATGGGGCGAACTCCTGCTTTCTCTCTTGAAAGAGGACGGATATCGCACTCTTCGCGCTTATGATGGGGAGGAAGCGCTCCGGCAAATCATTGAGCGTCAGCCGGACCTCGTCCTTTTGGATGTGAACATGCCGAGGAGAAACGGGTTTGACGTCTGCGGCCGGATCAAACGCGACGATCTCTTGAGGCGAGTGAAGGTGGTGATGTTCACGAAAAGGTCGGAAGCGGACGACCTCATCCAGTCCAGCCAGGCGGAGGCGGATGCTTACCTCACGAAACCGGTGGACATCGGTCTTTTGAAATCCACAATCAAGAAGCTTCTCGCTCAGGCGAAGTAAACGGAATTGCCTCCACGGCCGTTTCGGCCGTCCATCCTTTCAGACCCTTCTCCGGCAGGCCGATCAACGCCCAGCCTTCCGAGGCCTCCAAAATGAGGACTTTCTGTCCCTCCGGAACGACGAACGCGACGCGATGCTCCGGCCCTGGTCCCGCACGGACCTCGGCTCGCGGTTCCAGGACGATCCCATAAGTGAGATCCCCTTGGGATTTCAGAATCAACAGCAGGATGGAGGCGAGGATGAAGGAGATCCCGGAGAGCCATCGTGCCCACCAAATCCACTCCGCTTCCCGATACAATCCCCATCCCAAGAAAAGGAAAAACAGGACGTTTGCGCCGAGGAAAATCCACCGGAAGGCGGAGCGATGCGGGGTCAGGCGCTCCCCAAGGCTCATGTTTTCACGGCCGGATTCAATGCGCGAGGCGAGGAAGCTCAGGTTGTGCTGGACGTCGTCGTCCGCCTGTTTTTCAAGCCTCGCGCGCTCATACCATAGGCGGGCTTTCCCGATCTTGCCCGAACGATAATAGGCGTTTCCCAGATTGTAATAGAGCTCAAACCCTCCCTGGTTTTGCCCGATGAGTTCCTCATAGCATTCCTTCGCATCCTCAAAACGGCTTTCCGCGTAGGCTTTGTTCCCTTGCTCAAACAAGCCCTGGGGGCGATGGCCTTCGTTCGCCCGCGCGGCCGCTGAAAAACATAGGATCAATAGACCTGTGAGGATGGGAGCCGTTTTCATGACCTCCACCCCGGTTCCAGCGCCCGCAGAAGCGCCGCCAGACGCATGCCGTGTCGTTCCGCCTCCGTTTGCGTGAGAAGAGAAGGCGCGAAACGGGCCTGGTCAAAATCACTCCATAATCGACGGATCTCTTGCTGAAGGTCCTCCGCCGTTTTGCGATTCCGCAGATCCTCTTCGACGCGTTCCCAGACCAGCCCATGGGGAGGCAGCGACATTTTATCGCCCAAATAATGAAGCATCACTTTTTGAAGTTGCGCATAGTAGCCGGGGACGTCTTTCTGTCGAAGAAGCGCTCGCGCCGCCTGGAGGCCGGAATGCGCTCTCTTGTAGGCGCGGCGGAATGCGAAGCCGGCGGGGTTTAAGAGCAGCCGGGCTCTATAGGATTTCAACCCCCAAAGCCCGATGAATCCCAGCCCGGGGACGAGGTTGAAGAAGAGCCAGGCCCCGGGCCCGGCGCCGGGAGTTTTCCGTTGTTTAAGGCGCCCATGGTTCTTGATGAAGCGAATGTCCTGGCCGATCAACTGGACTCCTTCCGAAGCCGTCGATGGGGAAGCCGGCGGGAGGGTTTCTTCTCCCGAGCGGGAAGGCCGGACGAAAAGGGAAAGAGGAGACGTGCGGATTTCCTTGTACGTCTTTGACGTCGGATCAAAGAAACGGAAGGGAATCGGCGGGATCTCCCACCGGCCGGAGACGTCCGGTTTCAGGATGGTTGTGAAGATTTTCGATCCCCTCACCCTCCCGCTGTTTTTGGAGACGTTCAAGCTGCTTAAGGTTTCGTAGGTTTTGAACCCGTCCAAGGAAGGGATCGGAGGAGTCGAAAGCGTTTTGATGTTTCCGTCTCCGGAGACCGTGACGGTCAGCGTCACGGGTTCGTACACGTGCGCTTCGGTTTTGTCGAGGGCCGCGGTGATCTTATACTGGCCGACGTCGCCTTTGAACCCCGCGGGCCG
>JACQPF010000384.1 GCA_016207625.1 Elusimicrobiota bacterium
GAGATAGACACTAACGTCTTTTCTCCAAGACCGCAGGCCTTCGCGGCTTGTGAGCAGGGATCCGCCGGCCTGAAGGAACCGACTCTGCATCTCAAAATCCCCTTCCGCCTTGCTTGCGATCCCGCCGCCCATCAGTTCGACTCCCCAGCGAATTTTTTGATTTTGCTCTCTCAGAGTCCCCCGCAGCCTCAGGTCGGCGCCCATCCAGTTCCCGCGGACATCGAGGTCCCATTTTTCAGGGCCCCCGACGACGCTCGCTTTCCCGGTCCATATCCCTCGGGAAGAGATGCGCAGATCGGCGGACAGGGGGTCGCGTTGGACCGACCCGTTCACAGTGATGACCGATCCGGAGATTTCCGCCCGCACGGCGGAGATCTCCAACGTTTTGTTCCCATAGCCGAAGATCCCGTAGAGGCGGTCCGCCTTTTGCCGTTTTCCTTTCTCATCCCCCCAAGCGACGGTTCCATTCTCCACTTGAACCCGGACCGTCCCCTTCCGCCTCCAATCAAATTCCAGTTTCGCCGCTGGGACGGACACCCCGACCCCGCGGCCCTCCCATCTCACGTTTTGGACGGTGAGCCCAATCAGCGCGTTCCCGCGGATCTGGTCCGCCCGGAACGACGATCCCGTCCATTCCGAAAGGACCGGCGCGGCGAGCTCCAATGTCGGCCCGGTGAAAAAAACAAGAAGGGCCACAAGCGCGCCCGCGCCCGCCACAAAGGCTGAGAGGAGAGCGATTAAAAAGCTTCGCCAAGGCTTAAATGAACTCGCCACAGATCCTCCTCGTCAGGATCCGGATTCAATTTGTATCCATAATCGAGCCGGAAAGGGCCGACCGGTGTTTTGAACCGGACGCCGCCTCCCGCGCCGTACTTCCACTCCGACGGCTTCGCCCCGCTGGCCCTTTGCGCCACCTGCCCGCCATCCACAAAGACGGCTCCGTTGAAACGGCGGTAGAGAGGAAAACGTAGTTCTACGCTCCCTCCCATTTGGACGTTGCCTCCCAGCGGAGCTCCCCGATCGTCCTTCGGACCGACGCCCCTTTCACGATACCCGCGGATGGAGTTGGCTCCGCCCGTGAAGAGCCTCTCAAAAATCGGCACCTCCTTGGAGGGAGGGAATTCCCACACCGTGCCGCCGCGGACCTGAAGCGCGGTGACCACGGGGCCGGCGATCGCCCAAAACCTCGATGCGCTGTAGAAATATTTCTGGAAATGAATGTCTCCCCCAAATATCCCGCCGGACCTCTCCACCGACACGCTCGCGCGCCCTCCTCGGTAAGGGAAGAACGGATCGTTGGTGGTGTCCCGCAAAGAAGACACTTCCAGCGCGCTGGTGAGCGATTTCTCCGGCGTCGTCGCCGAAACCTCCGGGTTGACGTTGAACGTGATGGTGCGCTGCAACCGGTAGCGGGGAGTGACATAGACGTTGTAAGGAAGGCGCCGGGCCAGGTTGACCTGCCCGAGGACGCGCTCCAAATCGTACCCTTCCCGGTCCTCATTCCGCCAACTGACGGATCCCCGGGATTCCGTGTGCGTGCCGAAAAGATACCGGTTCATGAGGTCCGCTCCGGCCTCCAGCCATATGCCGGAGTACGTGCTGAAAAGCTCCAACCGGTACGCCCGGTGCAGGAAGTTCTGATCCGAATAAATCAAATTGATCCGCTGTCGCTCCTCCGACCCGTACCCCACGCCGCCCCGGACCTTTTGGGCCGGCCGGCTTTTGAGAAAGATCCAGACGTCCACCGCCTTCACAGGCGTGGTGGAGGTCTGCATGCGGATTTCCTCAAAAAGACCCAGGTTGTAGAGCCGGGCCTGGGTGCGGAACAATTCCCTCTGGCTGAACAGGTCCCCCTCGCGATACGAGAGTTCCCGGAACACCGTTCTTTCCGGCAAACCCGTCAGCCCTTGAACGCTCGTCTTCCCGAAGGTGTAGAGAGGTCCCTCAACGATCTCGAAAAAAACACGGACAGAACTCTGGCGCGCATCGGCCCGGGCGGTCACTTTCGCTTCCATATGCCCCCGGGTTTCATAGTAGGAAAGGAGCATCTTCCGCGAAATTTCCACTCGCTCCGCATCGTAGGACTCCCCCGATCGCATCGGGATGACGTTCCTCAGCTCGGAGTCCAAAAGATGCTCATTCCCTTGAAATGACACCGATGTGACCGTTGCTGTGCTGGAGGCGGGCCCCTGGCCGGAGGCGCGGGCGATGCTTATGACGAGAAGAGCGAGGATAAGAAGTGGAGAAGCGAAGAACCGCAAACCACTATTGTCCTTTTTGATAACTGAGATACACCCAATGTCCTTGCCGGCTGACGTCCAAGAGGACCCCTTCCTTGAGGTCGACGTCGCCCATGGTCTTCAAAAAGCTCTTGACGTCTTGGACTCGCCTCTGGTTCACGGACGCCACCACATCCCCTCCCGCGAGACCCATCTGATCGGCCAAGCTGCCCGGCTCCACATCCAGGACGACGACCCCCCGGGTTCCCCTCGGTACGCCGAGGTGTTCCGTCAAGGCCGGGCTCAACGTGGCCAGGCGCGCTCCTTCCCAGAGAGAAGTGTCTCCGTCTTCCGGACGTCCTCGTTGCCCGCCCTCTTCCCTGGACGGCATCTCCCCTTCCATGGACGGCATTTCCCTCGTGACAAGGGAGAGGGCGACCGGACGGCCTTTGCGGATGACTTGGACCTTGACTCTTTTCTTCGGCGGCGTGCCGGCCACGATCTCCTGCAAGGACTCCGCCGTCGTAACGTCTTTTCCCTCGAATTTCCGCATTACGTCCCCTCGTTTCAGGCCGGCCCGTTCGGCGGGAGATTCCGGCGCCACTTGGTTGATCACGACGCCGTTGGTGTCCGGAACGCCGAACTGGCGGGCCATGACGTCGGTGAGAGGCGTGATTTCCACGCCGATCCATCCGCGGACGACCCGGCCTTTTTCAATGAGCTGTCCCATGATCTCCTTGGCGCGGTTGGAGGGGATGGCGAACCCGATCCCC
>JACQPF010000403.1 GCA_016207625.1 Elusimicrobiota bacterium
CCACCCGCGTCAGGAACTCCGTCAGCCCTTCCCCGGATGAAGCGGAAACGATCAGGCGCCCTTCTCTCTGAAGAAAGGCCCGCCGGCTCTCGTTCAAGAGGTCCCCTTTGTTGAAGAGCGTTTCTTGCGGTACGCGGTCCGCGTCGAGCGTCTTGATGACTTCTTGAACCACTTGATATTGATCCGTCCAATGGGGATGGGCGGCGTCCACCACGTGCACCAAAAGGTCCGCATCCGCGATCTCTTCCAGCGTGGCGTGGAAAGCCGCGACCAGGTGGTGGGGCAGCTTTTGGATGAAGCCCACCGTGTCGGTGAAGAGGGCCTGGCGACCGCCGGGCAGTTTCACCCGCCGCGTGGTGGGGTCCAGTGTGGCGAAAAGCTTGTCGTCGGCGTATACGCGGCCATGGGCCTCTGGCCCCATCTCCGTCCCGGGCGCTCTGCGCCAGGGATGCGAACCGTCTTTGTCCAGCGCGTTTAAGAGAGTGGATTTCCCCACGTTCGTGTAGCCCACAAGGGCGACGACGGGCAAAGGCACTTCCCGGCGATGCTCCCTCTGCAAAGCCCGGTGATTCCGCATCCGTTCAATCTGCGTTTTGATATGGGAAATCCGGTCGCGGATGTGGCGCTGGTCCACTTCCAATTTCCGCTCGCCGGGACCCCTGGTCCCGATCCCTCCCCGCGCGCCGCCCATTTGCTGCTCGAACCGTCCGAACCTGGCCGTCGTGCGAGGCAGGAGATAGTTCAATTGGGCCAACTCCACCTGCAGTTGGCCTTCCTTGCTCCGGGCCCTTTTGGCGAAGATATCCAGGATGAGGCGGGTTCGGTCGATCACCTTCGAAGGGATCCGCTCTTGCAGATTGCGCTGCTGGGTGGGAGTGAGGTCTTCATCGAAAACGACGGCGTCCAGCTGTTCCTTTTCCGCCAACCCCGCGAGCTCTTCCACTTTCCCGCTTCCCACAAGCGTGGCGGGGTTTTTCTCCGGCCGCCTTTGGATGACGGCGGTTTGGACTTCCCCCCCCGCCGTCTCGACGAGCCGTTTCAATTCCTCAAGCGACGACAGCGCCCCTCCATTTCTCTTCCCTTTAAATTCAAAACCGACAATGGCCGTGCGTTCCATTCAGCCTATCTTATAATTTTTTACGCCTGCTGGGCGATCAATCGGGCGGCTTCGGAGAGCGTCTTCAGGTCAAGCGGTTGGATGGGAACGGCTTTCAACGCCTCGCTGATGAGGACGAAGACGGCCTTCCGCAGGAAGAGGGAGTCCGGGCGCAACCCTTCAAAATCCACGGGAAGCCCTTCGGGAATCATCACGCGTGCGGACGTGGCCTGCCGCATGGTATGGATGAGCAGGCGATCCAGCATGGAGAGGAGAAGCTTGGGCCGCCCGGAGCTCTCATCAAAAGCCGTCCGGCCCCGGATGACGCGCACTCGAGAGGATTGGTAGCGCGTCAATTCGCGCGAAACGGAATCCGTAAGGCCAACCAGGAAGACGTGGCCTTTCACCAAACCGTCGTCGTCCCGCTGGTCCTTAAGCGCCGCCGTTAGAAGATCCCGCACTTGATCCTTCATGGCCTCGTTGACGGCGATGACGGTCACGGGAGAGTCGCCCAGGTCGGCTTCGGGCATACCCGCGTTAAGCGAAACGGCGTCGCTCCCCTGCAAGAGGACTCCCTGCAGGAGCCCTTGGATTTCATCCGCCGACGTTTCGTCGCCCAATTGCCGCCGCACCTGGGTCCCTAGGGCTTCCAGAAACTTCCCGCGGTCAAAAGGACCGTCGGTGAGCGCTCTTTTCAAGGCGGCGACGCGGCCATCGATGCTTTCAACGTCCAGGTTCAACTCAGGGCCTTGTCCCTGCGTCAGGACGAAGTTGATCTCATGCGCGGCCAAAACCGGCTGCCCTTCCCGCGCCAGGCGCAAAGCGGTCACGAGCTTCTCAGCCAGCTCCTCTTCGCTGAGCGGAGTCCCTGCGGCCGGCACAGGCTCGATGGGCGAGGGCGCGGGCTCTTCAACGGAAGCTCCTTCTTTAAAGCGGACTTCAAAAACGAACGCGGACGTCCGTGAATGGCCGGCGGGGAACTTGTAAACCATATCCACTTTGCCTTTCCACTGGGGAGAGTTCAGCACGGTGTTGATCACCTTTTGGGCCTCGAGCATTTCTCCGTATTCCCAGCAATCGGGGTAACTGCCGACCACGATCTTTCCGCCGTCTTTCACCACGCGCAGGGCCTCATCCAGCGTCTCAACGGCGTTGGATTCCGGGATCGGATCCGAAAGTACGCCCGACAGCATCAGCACCACGTCTTGACTGCGGTCCGGTATTGAGGCGGAATGCGGAGAACTCGCGGAGAAGGACCCAAGGACTTGTTGCGCGCTCCCGCCTTTTTCTCCCATGCGGAGGCGTGAAAGGATCCCCATGATTGGGCTTTGATAGATCTTGGTCAAGTCGTATCCGGCATAGTGCGCCCCGAGATAGGCGGCGGCCAAAGGCGAATAGAAATCAAAGGACGTCCCGACGTTCACGACCCGGTCCCCGGGTCGTATTCCGACTGTCCGCAGGAAGTTCAGCGCCTCGGACGCGGTTTGAGAGTTATCGATGGCCTCCGCCAGCGGTTTCCCCCCATCCGTTCCGCCCGTCTCGGCTCTCAGCTTTTCCCCGAGGGGCCTCTCGCGGCTCAAGCCCAAGGCGTAGAAAATCCGGTTCCAGTCGGAATCGGAGGCGGCCCGGAAGAGGATCAAATTGGCGAGGAACCCATAGGCGTTCAAGAGGGCATGGAACGAGACGACGATAAAAAGCGCGATTTGCGGCGGTCCCTGGGGAGTGCCTGTGGTCACAAGCCAGAGGAAAGGCGATAGGGCCCAGAGGAAATTGATCAAAGGATGCACAGCCGCCAGGACCAGGGCCCGGAATCCATTTTGGGGCAGGCCCGGAACGTTCACATAGGGCGCTCCGCCCTCATGCGGCCTCAACACCAGCTTCGCGGGATATCCCAGAAGCGCGGCCGTGACGGCATGGGCCGTCTCTCCCCACACGTTCGACACCCAGGCCCATCGGCCAGAAACCTGGGAATGAAGCTTGCGGGTCGTCTGTTCACCGGTTTCGAGGACAGCTTCATTGACTTCGACTTTAAAGATGTATGAGGAATTCCTCGAGTTGCGG
>JACQPF010000387.1 GCA_016207625.1 Elusimicrobiota bacterium
AAAGTGGAGGGCGACCTGCGCCGGGAAGTTCAGGGGCACATCCGACGTTTGATTGAGATCGGCGCCTACCGGGGGCACCGGCACCGCCGCAACCTGCCCGTGAGAGGCCAGCGCACGAAGTCGAACGCCCGGACGCGGCGCGGCCGGCGCCGGACCGTCGGCGCGGCCAAGGCCGCCGCACCGGCCGCCGCGGCCCCGAAAGCCGGATAAGGATTTTAGGCATTTCAAAGGAGGCAGTTGATTTATGGCAGACGCTGGCGAAGTGAAGAAACCCGCAGCAGGCAAACCCGCACCGGCCGCGAAGTCCCGCAAGAGGATTTGGCGGGACATCACCATGGCCCGTGTGTACATTCAGTCGTCGTTCAACAACACCATCGTCAACATCACCGACGAGCGCGGCAACTGCATTGTCTGGTCTTCCGCGGGCAGCACGGGGTTCAAGGGCACGAAGAAAGGCACGCCTTACGCGGCTCAAATGACGGCCGACGCGGCGGCCCGCAAGGCCTTGTCCCTGGGTGTCAAGCAGGTGTCTGTTTTCGTGAAGGGGCCTGGGTCCGGGCGGGAGACCGCCATCCGCGCGCTTCAAGCGGCGGGGCTCATCGTCACGTCCATTCGGGACGTGACCCCCATCCCGCACGATGGCTGCCGGCCTCCAAAACCGAGACGCGTGTAATTTCAGGAAATAAAAGGAGATATTTGTGGCACGATACATTGGACCGGTTTGCAAAGTATGTCGGCGCGAAGGCGTCAAGCTCTTCTTAAAAGGGGAGCGCTGTTACGCCAAGTGCCCGATCGACAAGGAAGGGGCGGCGGTTCCTCCGGGACAGCACGCCCGACGGCGCGCCGGGAAGCCGACGGAGTACGGCAAGCGCTTGCGGGAAAAGCAGAAAGCCCGCCGGATCTCAGGCGTCCTGGAGCGGCAGTTCCGGCGCTACTTTTCCGTGGCCTCCCATCAAAAGGGGAACACGGGGGAGAACCTGCTGCGGCTCCTGGAGACGCGCCTGGACAACATCGTCCGCCGCATGGGGTTCGCCACGTCTTTGAGCGCGGCCCGGCAGCTGGTGATGCACGCGCATGTGTCGGTCAACGGCAAGAGGGTGGACATCCCCTCCTATTCCGTGAAGCCCGGGGACCACGTCGCGTTGGAGGGGAGCTTGAACGCCAACTCGTTCGTGAAGCACTCGCTGGAGCAGGCCGTGCAGAGAGGCGGCGTGCCCGGCTGGCTGGAGTGGGAAGCGGACCTGGCCGAAGTGGTGAAGCGTTCGGCGGACAAGCCGTCTCTCGAGGGCGTCGCTTTGGCGGGGACCATGAAGAGTTGGCCCAGCCGGGAAGAAATGTCCTATCCCGTCAACGAGCAGTTCATCGTCGAGCTTTACAGCAAATAAATTTAAAAGAAATTTATCGGAGGAAGTCAGGAAATGACCACACTCGGACTGGTTCTACCGCAGAAATTAGAGGCAGAGACGGCGGCGCAAGCCGCCAATTACGGAAAGTTCATCGCCGAGCCGTTTGAGCGCGGCTACGGGCAAACCGTCGGGCATTCCCTCCGGCGGATCTTGCTGTCGTCCCTCGAAGGCGCGGCGGCGACGGCCGTACGCATCAAGGGGGCTCCGCACGAGTTCACCAGCCTCAAAGGGGTCCAGGAAGATGTGATGAACATCCTCCTCAACATCAAACAGCTCCGTCTGAAGCTCTACTCGCCCGGCCCGGAAATCCTGCATTTGAAGGTGAAAAAGGAAGGCGAGGCCAAGGCCAAGGACATCGAGCCGAACACCAACGTGGAAATCCTGACGCCGGACCTCGTCATCGCCCATTTGGACGCGGGGGCGGACTTGGACATGGAAATCGAAGTGGGCCGCGGACGGGGCTATGTCTCCGCGGACCGGCTGAAGAGGGACGGACAGCCCATCGGCACCATCCCGGTGGACGCTTTGTTCTCCCCCATCACGAAAGTGCACTATGAGGTGGAGAACGCGCGCGTGGGCCAGATGACGGACTACGACCGGCTCATCCTTGAGATTTGGACCGATGGGTCCGTGACGCCCGCCGACGCCTTGGCGTACGCGGCGAAGATCCTCAAGGATTCCCTCTCCGTCTTCATCACGTTCGATGAGAAGGAAGAGCCGAAGGCGGAGTCCGGCGAGTCCCTGGCCGCGGAGCCGAACAGCCGCGTGAAGGACTTGTTGGAGCAGTCGGTGGACATCATCGAGCTCTCCGTGAGGGCGTCCAACTGCCTGAAGGCGGCCAAGATCAAGACCATCGGCGACTTGGTCACGAAGAAGGAAGACGAGCTCTTGAACTTCAAGAACTTCGGCAAGAAATCTTTGGACGAGATCCGTGACCGGCTGAAGGAACTGGACCTGGAGCTGGGCATGGAGATTAAAAGATGAAGACGCACGCAGGGCGTAAGCTCTCCCGGCCGACCGGGGCCCGCATGGGCCTCCTCAGGAACATGACCGCCAGCTTGCTGAAGCATGAGCAGATCAAAACCACGCTGGCGAAAGCGCGCGAAGTGTCGCGCTACGCCGAGCGCGTGATGGCGGTGGCCAAAGGGAAGAACCTCGCCGCATATCGGAAGGTGGGCGCCGAGATTCCCGACCAGGATCTCCAGCGAAAAATCTACGACGTCCTCGTGCCGCGGTATCAGTCTCGGCCCGGGGGTTGCACGCGCGTGTTCCGCCTGGGCCGTCGCTTGAGCGACGGTTCGGAAATGGCCTTGGTGAAGTTGGTTCAGTAGCAAGCGCAGAGGCAAACGGAGTTATGTTCAACTATATTTTCAGTTTGTTCTCCAACGACATGGGGATCGATTTGGGGACGGCCAACACTTTGGTCTACGTCAAAGGCCAAGGGATTGTGCTGCGGGAGCCCTCCGTGGTGGCGATTGAACGGGACTCCAGGCACGCCTTGGCGTTCGGCCTGGAGGCGAAACGGATGCTGGGCAAGACTCCGGCGAACATTTACGCCGTTCGCCCGCTGCGAAACGGAGTCATAGCGGATTTTGAAGTGACGCAGGAGATGATCAAGTACTTCATCCGGAAGGTGCACAACCGCCGGAGCCTCCTCCATCCCCGGGTGGTGATCGGGATACCGTCCGGCATCACCGAGGTGGAAAAGAGGGCCGTGCGCGAGTCGGCGGAGCAGGCCGGCGCGCGGGAGGTGTACTTGATCGAAGAGCCCATGGCCGCGGCCATCGGGGCCGAATTGCCGATTTCAGAGCCTTCCGGGAACATGATCGTGGACATCGGCGGCGGCACCACGGAGGTCGCGGTGATTTCTTTGGGCGGGATGGTGGTCTCCAAGTCGCTGGATGTGGCCGGCGACGAGATGGACGAGGCCATCGTGCAATATTTTCGACGAAAGTACAATCTCCTCATCGGAGAAACGACGGCGGAGGACGTCAAGATTCGCATCGGGAGCGTTTTTCCTCTTCCAGAGGAGCAGTCCATGGAGGTCAAGGGGCGGGACCAAGTCACCGGCTTGCCCAAGACCATCACCATCACGTCCGAGGAGGTCCGGCAAGCGTTGTCGGAGCCCCTCAAGCTCATCAACGAGATCGTCCGGGCGACTTTGGAAGAGACCCCGGCCGAACTTTCGGCGGACTTGGTGGACCGCGGCATCGTGCTGGCGGGCGGCGGCAGCCTGTTGCGGGGGTTCCCTGAGCTCTTGTCTCAGGAAACGGAACTCCCCGTCACCCGGGCGGCCGATCCTCTCACCTGCGTGGCCATGGGCTGTGGACGCTATCTGGAAGAATTGGACAATCTGAAGCGCGACCGCCGCACCTTGCTTTCGTCGTAACGCACTTCGGCCCCCCGGGCCGTTTCCCTCGCCTGGCTCTCGTCGGTCGTCCTTTTCCGGCTCCTGCGCCCAGCTGTCTCCCCGCCCCATGAGCGGGGAGAGGCAATCATGACTGGGAGACGATTTTTTGTTCCAACGGCATTTTGCATCTCTTCTTCTCGGGATCTATTCCTTCTTTTGCCTGACCTGCCTCACGTGGTCGGCGGACTCATTTGCCCGCACGGCCAAACACGCCTTCTATTACCTCCTCTCGCCCGCGAGTTTGCCCGTCCTGTCCCAAATGGATCAATGGGGAACCTTCGGCCACAACATGGCGCAGCTCCTTCGCCTCGACCAAAGCTACCGGGACGTCGAGGACAAATGGCGCCGGCGCCTTTTCGACGAAAGGCGCTTCCGCGCCCTGGAGGAGGAAAACCAGCGCCTGGCCGCCCTTCTTGGACTCCCGCCGCTCCCGGACTACAAGCCCTTCGCCGCGCGGATCCTCGCCCGGGACACGAACGATTGGTTCCACAGCCTGCTGGTCCTCAATGGACAGGACAAAGACGTGAGCGTGTCCGATCCGGTGGTGACCATTCAGGGAGACCGCGAGGTGCTGGTGGGACAGGTTGTTGAAGTTTTCGGGGCGACGTCGCGGGTGCTTCTGGTGACGGACCCTCTTTCGGCCGTGTCCGCCCGGGTGTCCCGGACGGGCGAGGAAGGGATCGTCGAGGGCCAAGGCGCCAACCGGCTGTTCATGAACTACCTGTTTTCCGACAGCGACGTCCAAGTGGGAGATGAGGTGGTGACGGCGGGTTTGGGCCAGGTCTTCCCCGAAGGCGTTCTGCTCGGGCACATCGAGGAGGTGGAAGGAGCGTCCCGCGAAAATTTTAAAAGAGCCCGCCTGGCGCCCGCCGTTCTGGTGAACCGATTGAATGAAGTGCTGGTGCTCCATCGGATGCCCCAAGAGAAGGGCGGTCAATGAGGCTTAAACATCCGGTCCTGTTTGGGGTGGCGACGTTCGCAATGGGATGGATCCTTCAGATCGGGTTTCTCTCGTTTCTGCGCCCGGGCCAGGCGTCGCCCCAATGGCTCCTCTTGGCGGTGATGGTGCTGGGAAGCCTCGGATATACGAACTTGGCCCAGACCCTCGGCCTGTTTTGGGGCTTGAGCTTGGACGTGTTTGGCGCGAGCCTTTTCGGCACGCAAGGGTTCTTGCTCGCCGTGGCGGGTTACGGGTCCGGCCGTTTTTCCCGCCAGTTGAACGCCGAGAAGATCGTCACCCAGGAAGCCCTGGCGCTGTTTGGGACCCTCTTTTTCTGGCTGGGGTTCGCGGCTGTGGAACACTTCTTCCGGCCGGCGTCGCCGCACCCGAGTTCTTCGCTCGGGGCCGCGGTCCTGACATTCCTTTTCAACGCGGGTGTGGTGCCGGTCCTCTCTTGGATGCTCTTCAAATGGCTGAGGTTCTGGGCTTTTTTGGAAAGGAACCATATCTTTGTTGATTGAGCGGCGCGTCCTCTTCACGCCCCAGGGCGAGCTTCGGATGAGGGCTTTGACGATCCTCATCGCGGCGGGTTTTTCGGTGCTGGTCTTTCGCCTGTTTCAATTGCAGATCTTCCGCGGCCCGGAAATGCTTCGCCTGGCGGAGATCAACCGCACGCAGATCATACCCCTCTCGGCGCCGCGCGGACTGGTGATGGACCGCCACGGGGACATCCTCTTGGACAACGCGCCGAATTTCTCCTTGTTTTATTCCAAGCCGGCCGCATCACAGACCGAGGAGGAACGAAACCTGGAGCGGGAGCTCGTCCGATGGTTCCCGAAACAAGAGACGGTTCTCCGGCGCAAGCTCAACGAGGCGCGCCGGACAGGGAAGATGACGCGCGTTCTGGGCGGCATCGAGCGGTCCACGGCGCTGGCGTTGATCGAGAAGAAGCTCGCCCTCCCCGGGGTCAACGTGGTCGTGGAGCCTCAGCGCCGGTCCCGGCACGGCGCTTTCGGAAGCCATTTGCTGGGGTACGTGGACGAGATCAACCCGGCCGAGCTGGAACGACGGCAGGACCAGAAGTACAGGATCGGCCAGCTGATCGGGAAAACCGGCATGGAACGGATGTATGACGGGTCCCTCCGCGGGGAAGACGGCGGCCTCCAATTCGAGATGAACGCCTCCGGCCGTCACGTCCAGGTGATCCGGCGCATCCCGTCCCAATCGGGGATGCACTTGTTCTTGACGGTGGACCGGTCCCTTCAAGAGGCCGCGGAAACCGGTCTGGCGGCTTCTCCTTCTCAGCGGGGAGCGGCGGTGGCGATGGACCCGCGGACCGGCGCGGTGCTGGCCTTGGCCAGCGCGCCGGAATTCGATCCGTCCGTCGATGTGTCCAGGCATCTCGGGGACCCGCGCCTGCCCATGTTCAACCGGGCGCTCCAGGGCAGTTACCCGCCGGGGTCCGTGTTCAAGATCATGACGGCCGCCGCGGGGCTCGAATCGGTGAAATGGGACGTCCATAAGACGTATTATTGCCCCGGGGTGTTCCGGCTGGGCGCCAAGGAATTCGGCTGCTGGGACACGCATCATTGGCGGGACTTCAAAGGGGCCGTGGCCATGTCCTGCAACGTGTATTTTTTCAACATGGGCCTGCGGATGGGGCCGGATCCCATCGAGCAGATGGCCCGGGCTTTCGGCCTGGGAGAGAAAACGGGGATCGACCTGCCGTCCGAATCGCTGGGGCTTATACCCGGGCGGGCCTGGAAACAGCGGGCGCGCAAGGACCTTTGGTACGACGGCGACACGGTGAACTTCTCCATCGGACAAGGGGCGGTTTCCGTGACGCCGATCCAAGTGGCCGTCATGCTGTCGGCGGTGGCCAACGGCGGGACGGTGTGGGAGCCCTTCGTGATGGACCACATCGTCGACCGGGAAGGCCAGGTCCTTTATCAGCACCAGCCCAAGGCCCGGAAAAAAGTGGTCCTCTCTTCCCGCACGTGGACGCAGCTTCATCGATCCTTGCAGGCGGTGGTCCTCGAGGGGAGCGGACGGGGCCTCCAGAGGCCCGATCTGGTGTTGGGCGCCAAAACGGGAACCGCGCAAAACCCACACGGGAAAGACCACGCTTGGTTCGTGGCTTACGGGGGGCTTCCCGACCAGGAGCCCTCTTTGGCGGTGGTGGTTTTCGTGGAGAACGGCGGCCGGGGCTCTGTTGCGGGAGGGCCGATTACGCGGGCCATCGTCAACGCGGCGTTTCCGAAGCCGCCGGTCATGGAGGTGCGGCCGTGAGCGTGGAGATCACCCCCCGGTTTTTCCGGTCGGGCCACGAATCCTGGCTTTCGCGGTTCATGGCGCGGCTGGATTGGCAGCTCATGGGCGCGGCTCTTGCGCTGGCTTTGATGGGGCTGTTCTTCATCTATTCGGCCACGTTCCGGAGCGGGCATGGGAACTCCTATTTGGTGCGGCAATCCGTGGGGATCGTCATCGGGCTGCTCGGAATGTTGTTCTTTGTCGCGCTTCCGTACCAAGTCCTTCAGACCTATGCGCGCTGGGTGTATGGGTTCAGCATTGCGCTCCTGATCGGCGTGTTGATCTTCGGCGCGCGGCTGAGAGGAAGCCGGTCCTGGTTTGACCTCCACTTCTTTTACTTCCAGCCGGTGGAGATCACACGCCTGGCGCTGACCGTGGCCGTGGCCGCATACGCGGACGCGTATCCCCGCGGATTGCGCGAGTGGCAGGGGCTCATCGTTCCGCTGCTGATGGCGGGATTGCACCTGGGGTTGATCCTCCTCCAGCCGGACCTCTCCAGCGCCATCGTGCTCGGGCCCATGATGCTGGCGCTGCTCTTCGCGGCGGAGGCGCCCGTGTCCGTGTTGGTGGCCTTCCTTGTGATGGGCGGCCTGGCGCTCGGGATCCCGCTTGCGGACACGTATTTCACCCTCGCGGGGGACCACTTCCAAGGGCACCCGATCCTCGCTTTGGTGCGGAGCGCCTTCCTGGGGAAGAACGAGTTCTATCAGGTGTGGGCGGGCTTCTGCGGGGTCCTTTGCGTGGGATGGTGGTTCCTGCGGAAATGGCGCGTCTTGATCCCGGGGGCGGCCCTCCTGTGCGCTCTGGCGGTGATCGTGTCGGGCGTGGGCGGCTCTTTCATGGTCAAGAAAGCCCTGAAAGACTATCAAAGGAAGCGGCTCATCGCTTTCGTCGATCCGGCCCTGGACCCGTTGGGCGCGGGCTACAACATCCTTCAGTCGGAAATCGCCATTGGTTCCGGCCGATTTTTTGGAAAGGGGTATCTCTCCGGCAGCCAGACGCAGCTGGGCTTTTTGCCGGAGAAGCACAACGACTTCATCTTCTCCCTGGTGGCGGAGGAGTTGGGATTCGTGGGGGCGCTGTTCGTCCTGCTGGTCTTTTTTTCAGTGGCCTGGCGGGCGTACGACATCGCCGGCAAGGCCCGGGACCGCTTCGGGCGCTACCTGGCCATCTCCCTCGGGACCTTCTTCGCGTTTTCAGGGTTCATCAACATTGGAATGGTGATGGGCCTCATGCCCGTCACGGGACTGCCTTTGCCGTTCCTCTCCTACGGCGGGTCGTCCATCGTGGGCGCCTTCTTGGCGGTGGGGATTCTGTTGTCGATTCACTTAAGGAGATACATTCTCTAGGTTTGAAGAGTCGGAGGACTCCATGAAAAAAGAAATTTTAGCAAACGTCATGCCGGAAGAAACGCGCGTCGCGGTCTTGGAGGACGGCCACCTGGTGGAATTCTTCATCGAGCGGCCCGCCCTCGGCATGGCGAAGTTGGTGGGAAACATCTATAAGGGCCGGATCGAAAACGTCCTGCCCGGCATTTCCAGCGCGTTCGTCAACGTGGGGTTTGAGAAGAACGCCTACCTCTATGTGACGGACGTGGTGTCGGATTCCAAGGACCGCCACATCGAAAAAATGCTCCAGCGCGGACACAACATCATGGTCCAGGTGGCCAAGGAGGCCATCGGCACCAAGGGGATGAAGGTGACGATGGACATCTCGCTGCCCGGCCGCTACCTCATCTACATGCCCAAGAGCGAGCACATCGGCGTCTCCAAGAACATCGAAGATCACGCCGAGAGGGACCGCCTCAAGAAAATCGTGGACGAGATGAAAATGCCCGGCGGCGTCATCGTCCGGACGGAGGCGGAGGGCGCCGAAGAGCGGGAGCTGAAGCGGGAGATGCGCTACCTCCTGCGCTTGTGGGAGAACGTCCAGCGGAAGTTCGAATCGTCCCCGCCCGGCACCCTCATCCACCGCGAGCTCGGCCTCACCTTCCAGGTGGCGCGGGACCTCCTCACCGAGGAGGCGCAGATCTTCCTCGTCGACGATAAAGAGGAGTTCCGGGACGTCCGCGGCTTCGTCGACATGCTGGCGCCCGAGCTGTCCGAGCGCGTTCAGCACTACACGGGGCGCACGCCCATCTTCCAGGCGTTCGGCGTGGACCGGGAGCTGGCGAAGATCCGCCAGCAGAGGATCGACCTGCCCTCCGGCGGCTACATCATCATCCAGGAGGCCGAGTCCCTCTGCGCCATCGACGTCAACACGGGCAAGTTCATCGGCCATCGCTCGCAGGAGGAGACCGTCACGGCCACCAACATCGAGGCGGCGGCCGAAGTGGCCCGACAGCTGCGTTTGCGGAACATCGGCGGCATCATCGTCATCGACTTCATCGACATGCGCCGCCGGCGCAACCAGCACAAGGTGGTCGATTGTCTGCAGGACGGCTGCCGGGGCGACCGGGCCAAGATCAAGATCCTGCCGATCACGCGGCTGGGCCTGGTGGAAATGACCCGGGAGCGCCGCCGCGAATCCCTGCTCTCGCTCTTGTCCGAGCCCTGCCACGAATGCGACGGGAGCGGATCGGTCCTCTCGCGCGAGTCCATCTACCTGAAGATCCAGAAGGAGATCCTGGAGCTCACTCAAGGGCGGAGCGACGGGCACCTCAAGCTCACCTTGCCGACCGTCGTGGGGGATTTCGTCCGCGAGCGCCAGGAACGGCTGGAGAAAATCATCCGCCGGCCCGTGAAGATCTCGACGGACCAGACCCTGGCCTGGGAGGACTACCGGAT
>JACQPF010000388.1 GCA_016207625.1 Elusimicrobiota bacterium
AGCCGGGAGCCGGGAGCACGTTCATTGTGGACTTGCCCGTGTACCACCCCGCTCCGGATGGAACCGCTCATGGACAAAAAGAAAATCCTTCTTGTTGAGGACGAGATCGTCATTCAACTCCTCTGCCGCCGCATCTTGTCGGCGCCGGAGTTCGATTTGACCATCGTCGGATTCGTGAAGGAGGCGCTGGATTTCATCCGGACGACGCCGCCCCGTCTCCTCATCACCGACCTCCGGCTTCCCGATGGGGACGGGATCGAGGTGATCCTCACCCTCCGCGAGGTCTCGCCCGCCTCCAAGTTCATCATCATCACGGGCTCGCCGACGCCGGAGGAACGCTTGCAGAAGATCCGGGAGCTGGAGATCGAAGACTTCATCAATAAGCCGTTTGATGTCGACACGTTGATGGCCGCCGTCAAGAGAGGGTTGGAGGACAAGCCTTGTCAGAGCCCAAAGAACGTATCCTGATCGTGGATGATGAGGAGACGATCCGCGCGGTCTGCTCGCGGAACCTCCTCCGGCTGGGGTTCACCGTCCACACCGCGGTCGACGGCGAAGCCGCGCTGTTGTTCCTGCAGAAGCAGGAGGTGGATTTCATCCTCACGGACCTCTCCATGCCGGGGCCCGTCGACGGGGTCAAGCTGACCGAGGAAGTGAAGCACAAATACCCCATGGTTGACGTGGTCGTGATGACGGCGTACCCGCGGCTCGAGACGGCCATCCCGCTCTTGAGGAACGGAGCCTACGATTACCTGATCAAGCCCTTCGACCAGGACGTGTTGAAATCCGTGGTGCTGAGGTGCGTCGAGAAACGCCGGCTGTCCCAGGAGCTCGACCGTGAGAAGCTCCTGCGCCAGGAGCTGGAGGCGGCCTACCGGGAACTCCAGAAGGTGGAGAAACTGAAAGAATCGTTCCTCTCGCGGATCAACCACGAGTTGAGGACGCCGCTGGTGCCCATGATGATCGCGCTCACCACGCTCGAGCAGGAGTTGGCGAGTCCCCAGGGCAAAAGGATCTTTCAAACCCTTCAGACCAACCTGACGAGGCTCCAAGAGACCGTCGAGGACTTGCTCATCTTCACGGAGATCAAGAAGGAGAACGTCGAGGTGTTCCGGACCCAGGTGGACCTCAAGGACACATGCGACGCGATCGTCAAGAAATACCGGCTGCAGTGGGAAGCCCGCGAGATGACCGTTTCGGTGGAGTATGAGGAGGGCGCGGAGGCCGTCTGGGCGGCCCCCAAGCTGATGGAGACGATGTTCAAGCACCTGCTCCTGAACGCGATCCGTTTCAGCCGGAAAGGGGGGGGCATCCGCATCGCCGCTCAGAGGAAAGACGGCAACGTCCGCCTCTCGTTTTCGGACACCGGGATCGGCATCCCGCAAGACAAGCTCTCCAGCGTCTTCGACAGCTTTTACCAAGTGGCGGAATACATGACGAGGGAGGTGGGGGGCCTGGGGTTGGGCCTGGCCATCGTGCGGCGCATCGCCGAGATGCACGGCGGAAGCGTCAGCGTGGAAAGCGAGGAGGGGAAGGGCAGCACCTTCCACGTCCTCCTGCCCGTGGAGGAGCCGTTCGTCAAGAAGATCATGAAATCGCTTTACCGAGAAAATGAATGAAGGAGAACTTCACCCGTGCCTAAGAAAATCCTCATTGTCGACGACAACCGGGACACGGTTGTCAGCTTGAACTACGCCCTGGAGAAAACCGGCTATGAAGTCGCCTACGCCTACGACGGACAGGAGGGGTACATCAAGGCCGTGGAATGGCAGCCCAACCTCATCGTCCTGGACGTCATGATGCCGGTCATGGACGGCTACACGATGAACCGGCACTTAAAAGACAACCCCCAAACCCAGCACATCCCCGTCGTCATCATCACCGCGCGCGAGGGGATCCGGTCCCTCTTCGATCCGGAGCAAAAGGCTCACGTCGACGCCTACATGACGAAGCCGTTCGATTTCAAAATGCTGATCGAAAAAGTTCAAGAGCTCTTGGCCGAAGGGAAAAAATGACCTGGAACTCGCTTAAAATTTCGGTGCCCGCGCTGGCCCTGGCGGTCCTCGCCTCCGGGCTCCTGGCGGAGCGGTTGTTCCGGCGGCTCGGCCTATGGGACGAATCGATCGACGTCCTTTTCCTCATCACCCTGTTTTGCTTCTCCATCGGCCTCGTCTTTTTCCTGTCGCTCGTGGTCGCCGTCCAAATGATGTGGAAACGAAAATGGGGCCGGAGGCCTCTCCATGACCCTCGCGCGGGGGACGCTCGCGGGCCCGGCGTCAAGCTCACGATGAAGGCTCTGGGGGCCGCGGCCAAGAAAGACCTCTCAAAAATCGAAACGATTGAAAGCGAGCTGGTCAATGAGTTGGACGCGGAGATGGCGGAAAGGCTCCTGGCGCCCTTCTTCGAATGCGAAGATCCCTGGGTCAAAGCCCGCGCGGCAAAGGCCATTTACCGGATCAACACCGAGGTGGCTCTGGGCGAGCTGAAAAGCTTGATCAACGATTCCTACAAGGAATCCCAAATGGCCTGCATCTGGGCGCTGGGCGAACTGGCCACGCCGGACGCGCTGGACATCCTCGTGCCGTTCGCTTGGGACAACGACAAGGAAATCCAGCAGGCGGTCATCCGATGCCTGATCCAGGTGGAAAACCGCAAGCGGGTGCCGGAAGAGACGCTTGAGAAAGTCAAGGGCCTGCTGGCGGAACTGCGAACCAAAACGGATTGGATCATCTAGTGAAGAAGATCCTCGTCGCCGACGATGAAGAGGTCGTTCAGTCCTTCCTGAAGCGCGTCCTGAATTCTCCCAACTGCCGGGTCCTTTGCGCATTGAACGGGGCGGAAGCCTTGCGGCTGGCCGAGGAGGAGAAGCCGGACCTCATCCTCCTCGACGTCGGCATGCCCGGGAAGAACGGCCACGACGTCCTCAAGGGGCTCCGGCGGAACATCCACACGCAGACCATCCCCGTCATCCTGGTCACCGGGCGGGGCGAGTTGAAGGACAAGGTGGCCGGATTCGAGCTCGGGGCAGACGACTACATCACCAAGCCCTTTGAAATCCAGGAATTGACCGTCCGTGTGGAAAGCCTCATGCGTCGAAGCAAGAGGGATTTGACCGCGAACCCTTTGACCCGCCTGCCCGGAAGCCCGGCCATTGAGGAGGAGGTCAACAACCGCATCCGCCGCGGCGTTCCCTTCGCCTTCCATTATATCGACATCGACCACTTCAAGGCCTTCAACGATCTCTACGGATACGCCAAAGGGGACTTGGTCATTCAAGAATTGGCCACCTTGCTGATGGACGTCGCGGGCGCGATGAAAACCCCGGACCACTTCGTGGGGCACGTCGGAGGGGACGACTTCGTGCTCATCGCCGAGCCGGCCACCGTGGACGCTATGGCGAAGGAGATCTCCACGCAATTCGATTTGAAAGCGCCCGCCTATTACTCGCCCGAGGACCGGGCCCGCGGATTCATCCTCACCAACGACCGGCTCGGCCGGACCCACCAATTCCCGCTCATGTCTCTCTCCATCGCCGTCGTTACCAACGAAAAGCGCCTCCTCAACCATTACGCGAAAGTGGTGGACATCGCCTTTGAGATCAAAAGGTTTTTGAAAGGCCGCAGCGAACAGGGGAAGAGCGTCTACCTCAAAGACCGCCGGTCGGACGCACCGTTTAAATCCGAACTCCCGTGAAACTTTGGGACCTCATCACGTTGTGCGCCGCATCGGCCCTTGCGTTTTTCGCATGGAGAGCCGTCCGGGCCAACCGGGCGTTGCGCGAGCAGGTCCGCGCAGGCCGGAAGACCGAAGACACCCTCAGCCGCACATTGATAGAAATCGAAGAATCCCGTGACCGCATCCAAAGCCAAGCGAGCCAATTGGTCGCGCAGGCGGACGAGCTCTATCTGCGGGAAAAGGAGTTGCAGAAAGAGATCGCCGTCCGCAAAGAGACGCAAGACCGGCTCCATCAGGCCCAAAAGATGGAAGCCATGGGCCGCCTGGCCGGCGGCGTGGCCCACGAGATCAACAACCCGCTGGGCGTCATCCTCGGGTTCGCCGAGAGCTTGGAGCTCCGGATCGACCCGCAGAGCCCCTTGGCCATGCCCGTGCGGCACATCCTGCGCGAAGCGAAGAGGTGCAAAACCATCGTCCAGAACCTCCTCGTGCTTTCCCGGTCGTCGGTGGCGGAAGAAAAGGAGATGCTGGACGTCAACGACACGATCGAGCAGGCTCTGGTCCTGATCATGGCCCAGACGAGGATCTACAACGTGGAGCTGGAGAAGAAGCTGGCCGGCGAATTGCCTCACATCTTCGGCAACAGCAACCAGCTTCAGCAAGTGGTCATCAACCTCTGCAACAACGCCGTCGACGCCATGCCCTCCGGCGGGCGTCTGACGGTGGGCACGGGCCGGGATTCGCGGGACGGCCCTCCCCGGGTGACTTTCTTCGTGACGGACACGGGCGCCGGAATCCCCCAGGACATCCAATCCAAGGTCTTCGATCCGTTCTTCACCACCAAAGACGTCGGGAAGGGAACCGGCCTTGGCTTGACCCTGGTGCATGAGA
The DNA here is from genome assembly GCA_016207625.1 of Elusimicrobiota bacterium. Lineage (GTDB taxonomy): Bacteria > Elusimicrobiota > Elusimicrobia > FEN-1173 > FEN-1173 > JACQPF01. The sequence goes on from JACQPF010000388.1 coordinate 4,567, forward strand.
TCGTCAAGAAGCATGGGGGCGAGATCGTCTGCCGAAGTGAACTGGGTTTGGGGACCACCTTCGTCGTAAGCCTGCCGGTGGCGGGGAAAGAAATGTTACAGGATGGGATAAGGGTTTAAGCGGCGGGGAGGAAGACGGTGAGCGTGGTGCCCTTGCTCTCTTGGCTGGTGACCTCGATGCGCCCGCCCTGGCTGACGATGATTTCCTTCACCAGCCACAAACCCAAGCCGGCCCCCTGGTCCTTCCCTTTGGTCGTGAAGAAAGGTTCGAACAGTTTTTTCTGGAGGTCCACCGGGATGCCCACCCCCGTGTCCGACACCTGGATTTGGGTATAGACCCGGTCCTGCCTCGTGACATGCCGCGTGTGGATCGTCAGCACCCCTCCCCGGGGCATGGCGTCGACGGCGTTCAGGGTGAGGTTCAAGATCACCTGCTCGATCATGTCTTTGTATCCCCGGACCCTCAAGGGAGTGATGCTGAACTCCTTATGGATGGCGATGGCGTTCCCGCGGGCGCGGGGCTCGATCAAGAGCAAGGCCGAGGCGATGGCCTCATGAAGGTCGATCTCCTGGAAAACGGGCTGTTCCTTGCGGGAGAAATCGATGAGGTTGTCGATGAGCCCGGCACAGCGCAGCGCCTGCGTTTTAATGGCCTCAAGAGGCGTGCTGAGCGCATCGTGCGAGTTGATCTTCCTAGACACCACCTCCACGAACCCCAGGATGATGGTCATGGGCGTTTTCAGCTGATAAGCCACTCCCGCCGCCATCTGGCCCATGGCCGCCATTTTCTCGGAGTGCAGGACCATGTCCTCCAGCCTCTTCCGTTCGGTCACGTCGCGAACGACGGCCAAATGACCGATCCTTCGACCGTTCTCGTCCCTCAGGACGCTGGTCTTGAATTCGACGGTGAGCTCCTGGCCGTCTTTGCAGACGTGGATATCTTCCCCGAACCAATAGCCGGTGTCCAGCAACCTTTCATGGTCCCGGCTCCCCTCTTCTGGAAGGATTCGGCAAGTGGAAATCACCTCTTCCAGCTTTTGGCCGATGACCTCCACCATTTTCCGTCCATAAGTTTGCTCGGCGGCTGTGTTCCAGTAGGTGATGCGGCCGTTGATGTCAATGGCGATCACCGCGTCTTTCACCTGGGAGAGGATGTTGGCTTGAAACAATAAGTTGGATTCCGCGGCTTTCCGTTCAGAGACGTCACGGATGATGCTGGCGAAATACCGGTTCGTGTCGGTTTCCCACGTGGACATGGACATCTCCACCGGAAACTCATAGCCGTTCCGGTTCAACCCATGAAGCTCGAGGATCTTGCCCTCCATCTCCGGCGCTCCCGTTTTCAGGAGCTGCTCGGCTTCCTGCTTCAGCGTCTCGTGGTAGCGCTCCGGCAGGAGGGAAAGGACGGATTTCCCGAACACTTGGTCGCCGTAAAAGCCGAACATCTTGCGGGCGCTGTTGTTCCAATAAATGATCGTCCCGGCCTTGTCGGCCACCACCACGCCATCGGTCGCCGATTCGGCGATGGAGCGGAACTTCGTCTCGGAAGCTTGAAGCGCGATCTCCGCTTGTTTCCTTGCGTCCTGAGTTTGATTGATGGTGAACTGGGTGAGCCGGAGCGCGTCATCTCGCTCCTTCAATTGACGGGCGACATACAAGAGGAAAGGGATCACAAGAGGGACCACTAAGACGAGGATCACTCCGCCCACGAGCAGGGCTTCGGAATCAAGGTGGCCGTGAAAAGCAATGCTGGCGACGGCGCCGAGCAGGATGGAAAGAGTCCCGACGGCGACCAGGGAAACCCATATGAGCCGCCGGACCGATTTCAACCGGCTGGATATGACCATGGGCGCGGGCCCTGACTCCTTCCGATCCTGAACAAGAGACATAAGGCTTATTAACCCCTGCTTCCCGGATGAAATTAAAGAAATGAGGTGGGGAATCCAATAAAATTATAGCAAAAGGCAAAAAAAATGTGGAAAAACCCCCCATTCCTTCAGATTTCCTTCAGAATCGGTTCAGGTTTTTTTCGGCTTCATCTTTCACAATTGTAGTGGGACCATTCCCCGTGGCGCCATGTATCCGCGGTCATGGAAACAGGCTTGAAGCCGGGGGGAAGTCATATTACACTTGACCTTGACATTAAATAGTAACTATATAACTAACTAACAAAGAAGCCTTAGGGAACACAACGATGAGCAAAGCTTTTCTCCTCCGTCCCATTCCTTCCACCCCATCCCTCTCTTCCGTGCTGCCTTCCTTGCGAACGATGAAGCGGGCCTTTACTTTTTCTCTGGCCATCGTCGTGTTCTATTCCCAAGTCGTTTGCGCCGGGACGACCCAGCCTCCCCACATCGACCTTCCGGGCAAGTGGTTCCAAACCGGGAAATCCTTGATTGACCGCCTGGAAGAATGGACGGGGAACACCCGGAAGGACCTCGCCTATGTATTCCATTCCGACGTCTATGAGGACCGGCGCAAATTGCTGGACCCCGGGGTCGACCCCGCCGTCATCCAGCGCCAGACGGACCGCCAGAAAGCCAACATGGAACTTTCCCAAATGAACACGCTGAACCGGGGCGTTCAACTGCCGGCAATGCCGACGCAGCCGGGAGGCATGGGGCCCGAAGCGGTCATCCGCGACGTCGAAAAGACCATGAACGACATTTTGCCGGGGAACGTGATCCGGGACGCGATCCAAGGGGAGATCGAGAGGATACGGAAGAAAATGAAAAGCTTGGCCGCGGAGGGGACAGAATTCAAATACACCGTCGCCCGGAACTTCGATGGAACGCTTGCCTACACGTTCATGAAAGCGGGCAAAGCCTCGAGCGTTTGGAACGAGCGGTCCCTGGACTTGCACGGGCACACCATCATCCGGAACACGGCGAAGATGACATACAACAACGC
>JACQPF010000389.1 GCA_016207625.1 Elusimicrobiota bacterium
TCGACCTGCGGAACAACCCCGGCGGGCTTCTCACCTCCGCGGTGGACGTGGCCAAGATCTTCGTCGGCGAAAACAAGCTCGTCGTCTACACGCAAGGGCGCGTTCAGCCCCGGCAGGAATTCCGGGCGGACTCCAAAGCCCTGTACCCGCACCTCCCCCTGGCGGTGCTCGTGAACGGCGGGTCCGCCTCCGGGTCCGAGATCGTCGCCGGCGCCTTTCAGGACCATAAAAGGGCCATCCTCATCGGCAGCCGGACGTTCGGGAAAGCGAGCGTGCAGTCCATCATCGGGCTGGACGACGGCTCGGCCCTCCGCCTCACCACGGCGAAGTATTACACGCCCGCGGGCCGTTCGATCCATCGCGACGAAAAAAAGAACGAAGGCGGCATCACCCCGGACATCGTGATCAACATCACCAAAGACGCCGAGGCCAAGCTCCAGGCGCAGTCGGAGGAGGTCTACGGCAAGGACCGGAAACCGGAATCGGTGGTGAAGGAAGAGGAACGGGTCAAGGACGAGGTTCTGGAGCGGGCGATGGAGATCCTCAAAGCCCAGGCCATCTTTGAGAACATCCATAAATAAGCGGAAGAGGGAGATGCGCCGCCGGCCTTCCGGGGGGATCCTCTTCAAGGCCCTCGTCGCGGTGGTGCTGGTGTTGGGCGGCGCGTGGTTGTGGAAAACATGGAAGCGGGAGGGAACGCCGCCGTCAAAGGACATCAGCGCGTTGAGCGCTTGGGCCCAAACACAAGCTAAAGAGCTCTTGGCCAAAAGGGGCCTCAAAGAGGCCCATCTCGTCAAAGTTTACAACGAGGAACGCCGCGAGGGAGATGTCCAGTGGCTGGAGGAGACCTTGGTGATCGATCCCCCGGCCAGCTTCAATCCGGACAAGACCACGAAAGATCTCGCCGCGCTCTTGGCGAAAAAGGACTTGGTCCTCATGCTCGAAAAAACGGATGGACAGGGCCGGACCGTGGAATGGGGAGACGGCGAACGCGTTTTTGAGCGTTTCGTCATAAAGGGTCAATGGGCGAAGGAGTCAGGTCCCCTGATCGATCGAGTCAAGAGGTTCTGGAGGAAATAATATGTCCAAAAGCATTCGCGTTTTGGGGATAGAAACGTCCTGTGACGAAACCGCGGCCGCGGTGGTGGAGGACGGCCGGCACATCTACACCAACGCCATCGCTTCCCAGATCGCCATCCACCAGCCGTATTCCGGCATCGTGCCGGAACTGGCCAGCCGGGCCCACGTGGAAAACGTTCAGTTGGTGGTGGAATCGGCGGTGAAGGGCATGAACGGAAGGGACACGGCCCCGTTCCCCAAAACCCTGCCCGTGGACGTCATCGCCGTAACGGTCGGCCCCGGGCTCATGGGCTCCCTCCTCGTCGGGAAAACAGTTGCGGAGATGCTGGCTTGGGTCTATCAAAAACCCTTGGTGGGAGTGAACCACCTGGAGGGGCACCTGTTTTCCGTCTTGCCGGCCAGCCATGACTTGAACCCGCCGTTCTTGGCCTTGATCGTCTCGGGCGGGCACACGGAGCTCGTGCACGTGAAGAACTTCGGGGACTACGACGTGCTCGGCCGCACGCGCGATGACGCCGCGGGCGAAGCGTTCGACAAGGTGGCGAAAATGCTGGGCCTGGGGTATCCCGGCGGGCCCGTGATCGATCAACTTGCCGCCAAGGGCAACCCCGCCGCCATCCAGTTCCCCAGGCCTTTCCTGAGCGACGGGTGGGACTTTTCTTTCTCGGGGTTGAAGACCTCGGTGCTGTATTACCTGCGGGACAACCCCAACGCCACCTCTTCGAAAAAGAAAGTGGCGGACGTCTGCGCCAGTTTTCAAGCGGCGGTGGTGGAGGTCCTCGTCAACAAGACCTTGGCGGCCGCGGCCAAGCTGGACCTGAAACACATCGTCCTGGGCGGAGGGGTGGCCGCCAACTCGGCCCTGCGCAGCGCTTTCGCCCACCATGGGAAGAAATACAAAATCCACACCTCCTCGCTCCTCCTGTGCACCGATAACGCCGTCATGATCGCGGTGGCCGGCTATTACAAATTCCTCAAAGGCGGCCGCAAGAAATTTTCTCCGGAATCCCTCGAAGTGGATTCCACTCTCTCTTTCCAGAGTTGGAAATAATTCCGCAAAACGTCCAGGGACCGGTCTCCATCGGGCCGGTCCGTCTGAAAAACCCCTTCGGCCTGGCGCCCATGGCGGGCATCGGCGACCCTCCCTACCGCCGACTTTGCGCCCGGAACGGGGCCGGCTTGGTCTGTACGGAAATGGTGTCCGCGAACGCTCTCCACTACGGGGATGAAAAATCCAAACGCATGATGAAGGTCTATCCCGACGAACACCCCGTGAGCCTGCAGCTTTTCGGCGCGGAGCCGTCACGGCTGGCCGCGGCCGCCCGCCTGGCGGAAGACGCCGGGGCGGACATCGTGGACCTCAACGCCGGATGTCCCGTCCCCAAGATCACGAAAACGGGCGCCGGCGTCAGCCTCATGCGGAACGAGGACCTCTTCGCCCGGTGCCTGGAAGCGATGGTGAGGGCCGTCAAAATCCCCGTCACGGTGAAGATGCGCCTGGGCACCGTGGACGGCGAAAATGGGGCGGTTCGCTTGGCCCGTCTGGCGGAAGCGGCGGGAGTGAAGGCGGTCACGGTTCATGCCCGGTTCCAGGGCGCGCGCCACGGGGGGCCGCCGGATTTGGACGCTCTGTCCCAGGTTGTGTCGGCGGTGAAAGTCCCGGTCCTTGGAAACGGAGGCGTGCGCACGCATGACGATGCCCGGAAAATGAAAGACGCTTCCGGTTGCGCGGCCATCCTGATCGGACGGGCCGCGGTGGGGAATCCCTTCTTCTTCGCGGAGCTCAACGGCGGCGCCGTCATACAGCTTTCCCGCCGATTCGAAATCCTCCGTGAGCATATCCACTTGATCGTGGAATACTACGGGGAGAAAATGGGGGTGATCCGCTTGCGGAAGTTTTTATCTTCCTACACGGCGGGCTTGCCCCATGCGGCCGAGTTCAGATCAAAAGCATACACATTGGTGGATTCATCGGAACTGCTCGCTTATCTAAACAACTATGAAATGAATTTATCAAGTTGAAATACGTATAATTTTCTTTAAAATGTATTATTCATAAAATGTAA
>JACQPF010000404.1 GCA_016207625.1 Elusimicrobiota bacterium
CCGTGCCGGCGGAGAAGAACTGCTGTAAAGACAGGAGGTGCGTTTGGTACTCCACGTCCCCGCCGAAAACGGTCCTCGCCCATTGAACGGTGTATTGCCCCAGATGCCCGGCCGTGGGCACGAGGTAGCGGCTCGTGACGGTGTTCCTCATGAGGGAGGACAAAGCGAAGTTCTCCCTCTCCTTGAACCGGAACTCGCCGAGGAGGCGGTCCTCCCGGAATTCGGTCCCCACGGCGGCCGTCCAGGCGTGGAAGCGGTCGAAGGGAAACTGGAACCCCGCCTGGTGCGCCAGCCGGATGGACCGCTCGATGCCGAAGAATTCCTCGGAGAAGCTTTCTCCCTGAGACAGCAGGAACAGAGGAATGCGGAGGCCGGCGTATTCGTATTGGAGGAAGTAATCGTATTCGTCGTCTTTTGAACCGTAGTCCCCCGCCAGGCGCAGGGTGTGGTGGCCGAGCATGTCGGACGCCTGCCACAGCGCCCCGAGGAAGAGCCCCGCGTCCGTTGAGAAATAGAACAGGGGGAAGAAGATGTCCGTGGTGGCGCGGAACCCGTAGCGCCGGGGGGAACGCGTGAAGGGCGCGCTCTGCCAAGCCGGCGCGCCCGGCGAGGGACGCGTCTCTGTAGAGGAGAGAGGGGGACCTCCACCGGCTTCCGCCCACCAGGCGGCGGAAGGCTGACGGGCGGAAACGAGCGAGCCGCCTTCCAAGAGATCCTTCCCGGCCCGGTACACATGCCGGGAGTTGCGCCGGTAGCTCGTGAAATAGAGCTGCGGCTCTCCCGTCCAGGCGAGGACCGGGCAGAAATTCCCTCCGACCACCCGCGTGAGCCGACGGGTCTCGCCCGTCGGCAAGTCCAGGCGGTAGAGGTCGGGCACGCCGTCCTCATCGCCCACGAAGACCATGGAGCGGCCGTCGCGCGAGAAATAGGGCGAGGTCTCCGTCCCCCGCATGTCCGTCAAGGGTCCCAGGGCCAGGTCCGACAGGCGGACCGCCGCCAGGTCCCGCCCCAGCCGCTCCAGGGGCGCGGCCGTTTTCGGCGGGGCTTCCCGGGAAAAGGCCAGGAACCGCCCGTCCGGCGAGTAGGCCGGGTCCGACTCGTCCTCCATGGAATCCGTCAGGCGGCGGAGGACGTTCCCGTTCAGGTCCACCTCGTACAGGTCGTTGACGCCCCGCTCCATGCCCACCAGCGCGAGCCGGTTCTCCTTCGGATGGAAAACCGGGGACCGGACCTGTTCAAAGCGCGTGCGCGCGCGGCGAAGCCGGTTCCGCTCCGTATCGTAGAGATACAGGAAATCGCGCTGTTTTTTCTCCCCGGTGAACGCGATCCAGCGCCCGTCGTGGGAATAGGATAAGGCCCGCCCGTCGTCGTGGATGTTCTCAAGCTCCCGCCACTGCCGCCCCGCCAGGATCCGCCGGGCGCCCGTCTCAAGGTCGATGAGCATCACCTCCCACACGCCCCCTTTGTCGGTGAGGACGGCCATTTTCCGCCCGTCGGGGGACAGGGCGGGACGGGTGTAAAAGACCGGCAGGGGGTCTTTCGGCGTGAGCCTTTGGCCGTAGGCCTCCGGCTCTTTCAAGCCCTCGGCCTGGGCCGAATAGTAACTGGTGAGGTGTTCCAAATAGCGCTTGTCCAAGACCGCCATGGGCTGGCGGGTGACGGCTTCCAAGGTGCTCACGAAACCGAAATCGCCGGCGGCGTTTTTCAGCAGAAGCTCCGGGGTTTCCCGCCCGAACTCTTGCGCCAGGAAACGCATGGCCGCGGCGCCCTGCTTATAGCCTTGCACGATTTGGTGAGGCTTTAAATGCTCGAACCCCCACAACGAGCTCAACGGGTAAAGTTCCCCCGCGGTGGCCGCGTCCCGGAGGACCATGTCCTCCTGGACGACGTCCAGGCGGCCGGTCTCGAATTCCGCCAGGCCCTCCATGAACCACAGGGGCAGGAACGGCGCCTGCAGGAGCCGCACCGACCTCCAGAACCCGCCGAAGAAGACCGCGAACTGCACCGCGTGAACGAACTCGTGGGTGACGACGGTGCGGAGCCACTGCGTCGTGCCGTTGTTGAAAACAATGATCCGGTCCTTGAAGGCCTCTGTCACGCCTCCCGTGCCCTCGCCCACGGGAGCGATGCGGTTCTGCTCAAAACGGTTGTGGGTGGCGAAGATAAAGAAAGGGACTTTTTCCTTGAGGGGAGCGTTCAAGTTCCGGGTGACGGAACCGTAGGCGTCTTCCAGGATCTTCGCGGTTTGGGGAAGGAGGGGCTCCGATTCGGGCGTGTAATGCACTTGGAAATGGGGGGTTTCCACGACGCGCCACTTGAACTCGTCCACCCTCATGGGGAACTGGGCCCCGGCGCGGCCAGGGGCCAAGGCGAGCACGGCGCAGAGAAAAACGGCTTGCAGACGGGACATGAATCCTCCCTTTTCGGAAAGGGGAATTCACATGCGGAAAGGCACCGGAAAATCAGCGGTCGGCCGATAGGGAAAACGAGATTTGAGGTTCTATCCTTACGCTATCAAGAGGGGCCGGGCTTGTCAAGAGACGGCCCGATCATTTGTTCCTCTTCGCCAGGGGAAGCTCCGTCACGATCGACAGCCCTCCCCCGGGTTCCGGCTCCGCCCAAACGCGGCCGCCGTGCAGGACGGCCACCCGTTCCGCCAGGGCCAATCCCAGGCCGCCTTTATCGCCTTTGGGGGGATCGTCCGGATGCTTCAATTGCGTTAAGGGCTGGAAAATCCAGGCGCGCTGATCGGCCGGCACGCCGGGCCCTTGGTCCGTCACGCGAAAGACCGCCGAGGATCCCCGCCTGGCCAGCCGGATGCGAAGGGTGGATTCTTTGGGCGACACTCTCACGGCGTTGGAGAGGATTTCCCGGCAATGGACTTTGAGCCACCGGGCATCCGCCGCCACCCAAAGGGCTCTCGAGGGGAACTCCAAAGCGATGGAGAGACCCTCTTCGGCTAGCCACTCCCCAGCCTCTTGGACTTGCCGCGCCCAAAAATCATTCAAGCTCAAGATCTCCAAAGACGGCCGCACCAAGCCGAAATCAAAAGCCGCCACGTCCAGCAGAATGTCCACGGATTTCTGAAGTTGCAACACCGCTTCTCGGGCCTGCCCCAGCGACTGCTGTTGGTCGCCGGTCAGGGGGCCGGCGTATTCGCTGAAAAGGTAATCCAAAAAACCGCAGGCGCCATTCAAGGGGTTGCGGAACAAGTGGGAGAGGGCGCTGTAGAGTTCCCGCCGGTCCCCTTCCTTGGCCCAGGGCGCGGAGAAGAGGCCTCGCGCGCGGCGGGCCGGCTTAATTATCTTCCTGTAGCTTGAAGCCATAGCCTTTCACCGTTTCCAAGCGCCGCCCGTTGGGGCCTAGCTTGTGGCGCAACCTCTGGACCGCAATCTCAACGGCCCGGGACGTGGGGAAAAACTCATGGCCCCAAACGCGCTCCGACAAGAACTCTTTGCTCAGCAGGCGTCCCGGCCTTTCCAGAAAAACTTGCAAGAGCTCGAACTCCTTGGGCCACAACTTGACGGGTCTCCCATCGACGGAGCAGACGTGCCTCTCCAAATCCAGCAAGATCCCCCAAGCCGCCGACTGTCCTCGGAGCCCTGCGGAGGGGCCTGATCCGACTTTGACCCGGCGCAAGAGGACTTCGATGCGCGCCAGGAGCTCTTCCGTTTGGAACGGCTTGGTGAGGTAGTCGTCCCCGCC
>JACQPF010000401.1 GCA_016207625.1 Elusimicrobiota bacterium
AGGCCACGGGCAAGTGGCGGCGTTGTTTGCCGTCCCTTGACTTTTTCCTTCCCGGGCTTCCCGCCGATTTCCATCGCCTCCATTTTTTCTATGAGGTGCTCCACCATGTCATGGTTGCGCTGCTCGGCGGCGGCGTAAAAGGCTTCATGCCTTTTATAAAGTCCCGAAATCCCAGCCAAGAAATTCAAATCCGCGGCAATCCCCGACGCCTTCGTTAAAACGTCGAACCGGCCGGGAACATTTCCGATCTCCTTTTCCCTTTTCTGCAACGCCGACCATTCTTTGGACATCAGAGAAAACGTGTTCAATTTCGCCAAAAGGCGGAAATCGCCGGCCAGGGCGGCCAACAATTTTTCCCGGTCGGATTTGATATGGCGGGAAAGGACCTTCTCTTCCAACCGTTCCAGCTCAACAAGTAGGTTTCCCTTCTCGATTTTCCCGGCCGTCATGGCGTATTGAATGTAAACCTCCATGTGAGGGAAATCCCGAAGGTGCACGCCATGGGAAGAACAGAGGTTCTGGAATCCTTCATAGAATTGCCTGTAGGTGATGCGCCCGAAACGGAAGTCCACGCTGTTTTTGAGGAGGCGCTCCAGCTCCGCTGAAGGTAGAGTCTTGGCCAGGGCCTCCATGAGTCGCACGCGCTCCCCCTCGGCTTTTCCGAAATCGATCTCTTTCTCCATGCGGAGAGCCTTCAGGAAAAGACCGATGTTCGGTCCCCAAACATCGCCTCCGGATCGGTCGGCTAAGAATGCGATGTACTCTCCCAGCGATATCTCGTTTTTCGCGAACCGGGTCGTCTGATGGTCCAGATCCCGCAACTCGGGCGAATAGATGGTGTTTTTCAGCATCCCCAAGATTCTTTCAGAAGCGGCGAGGAGCTCGTCATCCGCGTGTTGATGAAAAAGACTGTCCTTAAACGCTTGAATGTTCCGACGATAGCTCTCCGTCTCCTCGACCCCCCAGAGGATTGCTGGATTTTGCGCCGTCGTCCCATAATACTCCGAGCCGGACATGAGGCCCGCGCGCAGCATGGCGTCCGCCGCGGACTCCACCACTCCCGTTGACGTAAAGTTGCGGAAGAGGCTGAAGTCAAAAGGTCCTTCGGCCCCCTCGAGCCCGACCACCACCCGGGGCGCAGAGGTCTCGGCTCCCCCGGCGCCGACGGATGCGGCCAGCCGGTCGATCAAGGCGGCGATGTTCTTCTGGGCCTCATAGATTTCATGGATGTCTTGAATGTGCAGGATGTACCGGTCCGGTGCTTTCCCGCCGGGGATTTGGATTTCGTGGATCTCGCCGTAGGGGCCGGCCGCGGATTGCAGCCATTGAGGCACAAGGGTTTTCATCGGCCCCAGCGGTTCTTTCGCGGAAGAAGACAAACCCGTTAAAGCCGGGGAAAAGCTCGGCAGGGCGGAAGATAAGTCTTGGATCTGGGAGGAGTTCAGCTTGGCGAGAAGGGTGGACGGGGGTTCGGACCTCTTTTGGAATTCATCGGCGGCTTGGCGCCTTTGCTTCCAAAAATTGCTCTCTACCGCGTTCGCCAGCAAAACGTTGTTGCACAGGAAGACGCCGGCTATCCCGAGAGCTACCCATCGTGTTTGTCTTCGCACCCTCATGCTCGCCCCATAAGCCAATGGACATCGAATTAGGCTTCTTCTATGGAGTATATATATTGCGTTGTCGCACTATTGCCTTATGGAGTTGTAAACATGTTGTAAATCTTTCCAGAGGGTGCTGACTTGACGCTGGGTTTGATTTTTTGATCCTGAATTATCGATGACGAAATCGGCTAAAAGGCGCTTTTTCCGGAGAGGGATTTGAACCTTAAATCGACGGATCAGGTCCTTTTTCGAGAAACGTTTTTTTTCAAGAAGCCTTTGCAGGCGGAGGAAGCTTGGCGTCCACACCACAACGACCCGGTCGACCAAGTCCTTCCATCCGGCCTCAAAGAGAAGCGGGATGTCCAAGATAAGAATCGGCTTTTGACACGTTCGTATTTGTTTTTTAAATTCGTCAAGCACGATGGGATGGACAATGGATTCCAAGGACTCACGCACGCGGCTCTCTTGGAACACGAGTTCCGCCATGGCCTTAAAATCGAGAGTCTCGTCTTCTTTGAGGATGGAGGAGCCCAGGAGCTGAAGGACGCGCCGGTAGGCTTTCCCGGAAGGCTTGAGGGATTCATGCACGATTTGATCGGCATCCGCGATCGCGGCCCCATGTTTCCGGAACATATCTAAAACCGTTGTTTTTCCAGACCCCATCCCTCCTGTCAGCCCAATGACCAAGGGATGATGGGGTGTTTTTCGCGTTGTGTCTTTCATTTTTGGCAACGCGGGCAGAACACGGCTCCCCGTCCGCTGATTCGAACCGACCGCAGAACCGTTCCGCACGCGTTGCATGGTTTCCCCGCCCGGCCATAGACCATGAGATGATTTTGCGCCTGGCCTTTGCGGCCGAGGGCGTCCCGGTAACTGTTGAAGGAAACGCCGCGGTGGCTGAGGCCTCGGGTCAAGACGCGCCGCACCCCCTCCGCCAACGGCGGGATGTCTCGGCGGGTCAGCGTGTCGCATCTTCGCGTCGGCCGCAAGCCGCACTCAAACAAGGCTTCCATGGCGTAGATGTTGCCCAACCCCGCCAAGCGGCGCTGATCCAACAAGGCGGAGTGCAAGCGGGTGTGAGACGCCCGCAAGGAAACCCCCCAGCCGGGGACATCCCATTCCCTCCGCAATGGCTCCGGGCCTAAATCTTTGAGAGAAGGGTCCTTTGTCCAATCTTTTGAAATCCACAATTCGCCGAACCGGCGCGTGTCGCAAAAATTCAGCACGTCCGGAAGGCCCTCAAACCCGATCTGCGCGCGCGCCTCGGCGTGGGGAGGCCCATAAATCAACTGCCCTGTCATTCGGAGGTGGCCGATCAAAGCTCCCCCGGAAGACAGGCGGAGAAGGAGGTATTTCCCTCGGCGATCCACACGAAGGATCCGTTGATTGCGAAGGTTTTTCTCAAAACCCTGGGGAGTGACGGAACGTTTCGGAAGGCCTGAGAGAGAAAATCCTTGGAGGACGCGAAGGTCCCGGATGAAGACGCGTGAGACGCGCCGGCCGGCCAGCAAGCGATCCAAACCTCGGCGAACGGTTTCGACTTCAGGCAATTCAGGCATTTGCCTATTTCTTCATCTTGGAGTATCGCTTCATCAAATCCTGTTCTTCTGGAGTGAGGCTGTCGATCCCTTCTTTTAGAATTTTATCGAGGATGCGGTCCACTTCGCGGCTCAATTCGTGAAGCTCCACCTTCCGGCTGTCCCGCCGGGCGCGCGGCTGAGCTTTTTTCTGAAACCATCCCCGCCATCGGGAAGCGGCTTTTCCCGCGAAAGCGCCCACGGATCCGCTTTTGAGGTAGAGGAACCCGGTCAACATCCCTCCCAAATGGGCCAAGTTGGCCACGCCCGACGCGGCGCCCGAGAAACCGGCCAGGAACTCGATCACGGCGAAAAGGGCCACCAATTGCCAAGCCCGCAAAGGAATGACGAAGTAAAGATAAAGGACGGCCTGCGGGAACAGGATGGCAAACGCCACCAAGACGCCATAGATCGCCCCGGAGGCCCCGATGCTGGCCCGCATCGCGCCGGGACTTAAAAGGACATTGAACACCGCGGCGCCGAGCCCGCAGATCAGGTAATACAAAAGGAAGGGGCCGGATCCCCATCGGTTCTCAATTTCCCGTCCAAAGGCCCAGAGCACATACATGTTCAAGAGGAGATGGAAAATTCCGCCGTGAAGGAACATATAGGTGACGATTTGCCAGAGCCAGAGGTCTTGCAACACTTTCGCGGAAGAGAGACCGAAGGTGGCCACCAGTCGAGGTCCCACGATCAATTGCAATAGGAAGACAACGCCATTCGCGACGATGAGCCCGCGGACGGCCGGGGGCAGC
>JACQPF010000402.1 GCA_016207625.1 Elusimicrobiota bacterium
ACCTGAGCATGGTCGATGGCCTCCACGGTCTGCGGCATCACTCCGTCATCCGCGGCCACCACGAGCACCACGAGGTCCGTCGCCTGGGCCCCGCGGGCCCGCATGGCGGTGAACGCCTCATGGCCCGGCGTATCCAGGAACGTGATGGAGCCTTTTCCGATCTGGACTTGATAGGCTCCGATGTGCTGGGTGATCCCCCCCGCCTCTTTCTCCGCCACGCGCGTTTGGCGGATCGCGTCCAGGAGGGACGTCTTCCCATGGTCGACATGCCCCATGACCGTCACGACAGGCGACCGAGGTTTCAGTTGAGTGACGTCATCGGCCACCTCCAAGACCTCTTCTTTATAAAGCGGCACCACTTCGAGATCGAAATGAAACGCATCCGCCGCCAACGCGGCCGTGTCTTTGTCCAGGCGCTGGTTCAAGTGCGCGATGACCCCCAAACTCATGAGCTTCTTAATGAAATCTGGCACGCGGACGTTCATTTTTTCCGCCAGCTCTTTGACGGTGACGGATTCGCTGATCTTAATTTTTTGGCGGGGCGGGGCCGCCGGCGCAGGCGCCGCTTTTGGCGCGGACGGCCGCTCCCCCGCGGGCCGTTCCCCCACGGCATTCCCCGCTGACGCGGTCACACTTCTCTCTAGCGCGGTCGGTTCCTTTGCGGGCGGAGGAGGAGCCGTTTCGATAGGCTTCTTTTCGACGACAGGCGGTTCCGCTTTGGGTGCGGGCGCCGCGGTCGGTGCCGCTTTTGCCTGAGGGACCAGTGGTGGCGATGCGGGTTTTGGCGGCGGAGTCAGCGTCGTCGCAGGCGCAACGGGCGGTTCAGGATGAGCGACAGGCGCGGCTTCCACCGGCAAGGTTTTTGGCTTCACCTTTCGCGCGGCCGGCGCCTTTTTCTCGACGTGGACTTCGCCTTCGGGAGCCCCTTCTTCTTTCGGCTTCTTCTTCGCCTTCGCAACCTTCGTTTCCTCCGCCGGAGCCTCCTCTTCCTTCTTTACGGCGCGTTTTGGCTTGGCGGTCGCCGGCGCGGCTTTCTTCTTTTTCTTCAGATCGGACTCTTCCACGGGCGCAGCGGTTTCCTGCGGTTTTTTGGCCGCGTGCGGCTTTGTCGCGGCGGTTTTGGGATGCACTGTTTTTTTCTCTTTTTCGTGCTCAATCATATGGGTTTGGCTCGCTCTCTACTCGACTTCTTCCTCTTGCTGTTCCTTGGGAACAGTCTCGCCCGATTCCTCCACAGATTCTTCCGGTTCCGCGGCGGCGGGAGCTTGAACCTGAACGGCTTCCAGAGCGGCCTTCTCCTTCAAAAATTGCTTCGCCGCTTCGATAATTTTCTCAGCGGTCTTTTCTCCGATGCCGGAAAGCGTCGTTAAATCGTCCGGGCGGGCCGCGGCGAGGCGGCGCACGTCCCCCCAGCCGCCCTTCTTCAGCACCTCCGCGGTTTTGGGGCCCACGCCTTCCAATTGAGACAGCTCTCCGATGAGCGCGGCGGCGCTGGCGGCGGAAGCTTCCTTCTTCTGGGATTCGGACCGCACGTCGATCTGCCAACCCGTCAGCCGCGCGGCCAGGCGCACGTTCTGCCCGCCTTTTCCGATGGCCAGGGAAAGCTGATCGTCCGACACGATCGCTTCCGCTTTTTTATCTTCGGCGCTCAGGATGGAAATCGACATGGGCTTCACGGGAGAAAGAGCGTTGGCGATGTACGTCGTCGTATCCATCGAATAGGACACCAAATCGATGCGTTCACCCTGGAGCTCGTTGATGATGGGCCGGACCCGGGATCCCTTCACCCCCACGCAAGCGCCGATGGGATCCACTTTGGGGTTGTTGGAGCGCACCACCACTTTGCTCCGGAGGCCCGGTTCCCGAACGACGTGCACCACTTCCACGGTTTTTTCGTAGATCTCCGGCACCTCTTGCTCAAAGAGCCGCTTCACGAAATCGGGATGCGCGCGGGACAACAGCACCTCCGGGCCGCGCGGCCCCTTTTCCACTTTATGGATGAGGGCTCGAATACGGTCCCCCACCGCCCAGCGTTCCCGGCGGACCTGTTCCCGCACGGGAAGGATCCCCTCGGAACGGCCCAGGTCGATCACGATGTTCCGGTTGGAAAACCGGTGCACGGACCCGTTCACCAAGATCCCCTCCTTGGGTTTGAACTCCTCATAAAGGCTTTCGCGTTCCGTCTCCCGGATTTTCTGGATGAGGACCTGCTTGGCCGTTTGCGCGGCGATGCGGGCGAACTCCTCGGCGTCCACGGGGATCTTGATGGCGTTCTCCACCTGCACGCCGTTGCGGATCTTCTTCGCCTCCGCGGCGGAAATCTCAATGGAGGGGTTCTTCACGTCGTCCACGATGGCTTTGACCACGAAAGCCCGGATCTGGCCGGAGGCCGGATCCACCGTGGCTTCCACGTTCACCATTTGCCCCGCATGCTTGCGGTAGGCCGAGACAAGGGCCTGCTCGATCATGTGAAGGATGTCTTCCTTCTTGATGCCCTTATCCCGCTCAATTTGCTCCAAAACCGGAATCAGTTCACTCTTCGTTTGCTCCATTTATCGTTCCCACTTTCGTTGTTTCACAGCTCCACCGGCGGATCCAGCTTGGCGCTGGCGATGGCCGACAGCGGCAACCGGACAAGCCCGGTCGTCCGGTCCATCAAGACCAATTCATCGTTTTCCAACGACACCAACTTCCCGTGAAAATTCTTTTGTCCGTTTTGGGCGGCGTACAGCTTGATGACGGCGTCGATCCCCAAGAAACGCTTAAAATCATCGGGTTTGCGCAGCGGCCGGTTCAGTCCCGGGGAAGAGACTTCCAGCGAATAGGCATGAGCGATGATGTTCCGCTCATCCAACAGACCCCCCAAACGACCGGTCCATTCCTCACAGTCGGCCAGAGAGAACCCGCCCTCTTTATCTAAATAAAAACGCAAAATCCAGCCTTGGGGTTCCCTGTGATATTCCACCTGGACAAGCTCAACCCCCGCCTCGGACAGGACGGGCCCAGCCAGAATTTCGATATCTTCCACTAAGCCCATGGCACATCCATCCAATTTACGTTGTTCCAAAAAATAAAAAAGTGGCCCGAGATTCAGCCACCTCATTGAATATTACTAAAAGGAGTTTAGAGGGTCAAGCTAAAAACGTGCGTTTAGAGCTGATAGGACAAACCCGCGAAATAATGGGATGAGGAATAGCTGTACTGATAGACCGTTTCATAGTCCATATTGGAGTCCGCGCTCTGAAAGGCCCCTTGGACTTGAAACGACAGGTTTTTCATGAGGGGATAACCGACAGACCATCGAAACGTGCCCGTGTTCGTGGTGATGGAGTCCGGGTTCCCCGGGTACGTGCCGTCGGCCTTTTGCACCGGGCGGTCTGCGTAGGCTCTGCGCGTGAACATGTATCCAAGGCCCAGGGACAGCTTTTCATTGAACCGCATATTGAACCGCGGTCCCGCGCCGAACTCCGAATAATCGTAGTAGTTCGTATTAAATTTGCTTCGGCTGGCGTCATAGTTGTTTTGGTTGGAGTTCGATAAAGCGGCCGAGACGTCCAACCCGGCCAAACTTTCCGTTTTTTTGCCGAAAACCGTTTTCTCCCGAAGTTGACGCCGGTATCCGAGCGAGAAATAGGAATACATGTCCTTGCGCGTCTCGCTGGAATAAACGCCGTTCGCTTTAACGATTTTCTGGTCCGGATAGGCGCGATTGGATAAAAGGATATAGGTGGAAATCAGGGACTTTGGCCCCAAGGCCAGGTCCCCGCCCCAGGAAACATCCAGGGCGTTAAAATTCAAGACGTCCGTTCCGGCTTTGATTTCCGAGCCGAATTGCTTGGACGCCAAGCTTTGGTAGTTCGGGAACTTCGTTGTATAGTAATCCAGACCGATCCGCTTGCTTTTCCATGTTTGGCCAATGCGCTCGGCCTCAAAACCGAAGGACAACTTATCTGTGTCGAACAACCCGTCGCCCCAACTCTCATCGGAGGTTTCCTTCACCAACTGCTGGCGCCAGCCGCCGGCGATTTTCCCCCGCCAAGCCTCGCTGAGGGCGTATATCCCTTTAACGGAGGCGCTCCGGCTGTGCTGTTTTTGAGTGAGGAAGCCGCCCCCGGCCAAT
>JACQPF010000407.1 GCA_016207625.1 Elusimicrobiota bacterium
CGATTCCCTGCCCATCAAGCTTCAGGAACGGACAAACATCACAGCGGACTTAGGCAAGGTCGATTTGGGAGCCGAGAATTTGGTCCAAATACTGGCGGAAGAGGGGGTTGAATCGCCGCGGAGAACTTTTATCATGGATGAGCTAAACAAGATGGGGGCCAAAAAAGGCGAGCTTTCGGGGAAACTACAGGTGCTCAACCACGAAATACGGTCCTTGGAGGAGAGGCAGATCGACGCCGACGTGGTTCGCAACAACCTTCTGAATTTTAACGAGGTTTTCCAGAAGCTGACCGATAACGAGCAAAAGGAGCTGGTCCAGCTTGTGGTGAAAGAGATCCTCTATGACAAGGCCCGCGGGGTCATCCAACTCCTTCTCAGGCCCTTGCCTGAAATGGAGTGGGATGTAGCCCCCACGGGCCAAGTTTTGATGACAGTCAAATGTGGGGTGGGTAATGGGGATTGAACCCACGACCTTCCGGGCCACAGCCGGACGCTCTAACCGCTGAGCTATACCCACCGTTGATGAACGTTGAAAAGGAGTTTTCCCCTGGGCTTGATCCGCGGCCGGCGTCCGCCGACGAAACCGCTTACCCGCCTAACGTTTCTTTCGTCCGTTCCGCTTTCTCCTGGATTTTCTCTTTCCCTTGTTCCCAGAGGTGGCGGCCTTCTTCCACCAGGTCTTGTCCCTTGCTTTGCAAATCTTCCATGAAGTCTTGCACGCGCTCCCGGGTTTCCCGGCCCGAACGCGGCGCGAAAAGAAGGCCCGCGATCACGCCCACCGCCGTCCCCAACAAAAACGTCAACAAAGAAGAGCCGGTTTCGCTTCGTTCCGTCATGGGTTCCTCCTCATGGACAACCTATTTTGGCTGATAAGCCGGACGCTGATCGTTCGAAGATTCCGTCTCGGATGAGGATCTTTCCGCCCTTTGGTGCGTTCCCCGAAGCGTCTTGATCAACAGGCTGGTGAGGAGAGCGATGGATTTTCCCACGCCCGTTCCCACGGCGCCCGTGATGTTCGAAACCACGTTCGTGACGTTGTGAATCCTGAGGACTTCCTGGCTCACGGAGTCAACGAGGCGCTCCACGGAACGCGCGGTGTTCTTGAGTTGAATGATGGTTTGGATGAGAAAGACCGACAGGATGGTCACCGCGATAACCAGAATGCCCAGACAGACAGCAAGAAAGTTCTCCATGACACGCTCCTATGAAACATGTCTTGACCGAGAAACCTTGCTGCTTCATTCATTATCTCAAATCCCCGAGAGACAAGCAAGCAACCGCGTCACGCGCCGGGCATTTCCTCCCCGAACCGATTTCAGGTCAGACTTCGTTTTAGGATCTTCCCAATGTTTTTCACAAAAGGCTTTAAGTCGAAGCAAGCGTTTATTTCAGGCCCGCGCAGGCGGGAGAG
Source organism: Elusimicrobiota bacterium (assembly GCA_016207625.1). Lineage (GTDB taxonomy): Bacteria > Elusimicrobiota > Elusimicrobia > FEN-1173 > FEN-1173 > JACQPF01. The sequence goes on from JACQPF010000407.1 coordinate 1,412, forward strand.
GATCCTGGGGTCGGACGAGACGGCCTGCCGGAAGGGCACCCCCTGGGTCCAGGCGGCCAAGGCGTGTTTCTGCACCAGCTCGTAGGCCTCCTGCTTGGGGAGACCCGTCTTCGCCAGCGCGATGACGAGCCTCTGGGAACAGACGATCTCCGAGGTCTTTTCCATATTGGCCTTCATCCGCTCCGGATAGACTTGAAGGCCGGAGAGGACCTGCGCCATGCGGTGGATCATGAAATCCAGGGCGAGGGTGGCGTCGGGAAGGACGACGCGCTCGACGGATGAGTGGGAGATGTCCCGCTCGTGCCAAAGGGCCACGTCCTCCAGGGCGGACAGGGCGTAGCCGCGGAGGAGCCGGGCCAGGCCGCAGATGTTTTCGGAGGCGATGGGGTTCCGTTTGTGCGGCATGGCGCTGGACCCCTTCTGCCCCTTCGAGAACGGCTCCTCGGCCTCCAGGACTTCTGTGCGCTGGAGATGGCGGATTTCGGTGGCGATGCGCTCCAAGCCCGCCCCGACGAGCGCGATGGCCTGCAGGTATTGGGCGTGGCGGTCGCGGGGGATGACCTGGGTGGAGACGGGTTCGGGCTTCAGCCCCAGCTTTCGGCACACGTCGGCCTCGATGGCGGGGTCGTTGTGGGCGAACGTGCCCACCGCGCCGGAAAGCTTTCCAAAGGAAATTTCCTCGCGGGCGGCCTGAAGCCGCGAGAGGCCGCGCTTCAGCTCGGAATACCAGTTGGCCACCTTGAAGCCGAAGGTGACGGGCTCGGCGTGGATGCCGTGGCTGCGGCCCATGGTGAGGGTGTTCTTATGCCGGAGGGCGAGGCGCTTGACCACATCCATCAATTCTTTGAGGGCGGGGATCAAAAGGTCCGCGGCGTTTTTCATTTGGACCGCGAGCGCCGTGTCCAGCACGTCGGAGGAGGTGAGGCCGACGTGGAGCGCCTTGGCCGCCGGGCCCACGGCCTCCTCCACCTGGGTGAGGAAGGCGATGACGTCGTGCTTGGTGGTTTTTTCGATTTCGAGGATGCGGTCCACGTCCACATGGGCCTTTTGGCGGAGGATCCGGACGGCCTTGGGGTCCGCCCCGCCGCGGCGGGCCTGGGCCTCGGCCGCGAGGAGC
>JACQPF010000039.1 GCA_016207625.1 Elusimicrobiota bacterium
CTGGGGTTCGACGGGCAGGGGTATTTTTACGACGAGAAAAAGGACGAGTACCTCCAGCGGGAGAAGGGGCTGTATCTCGTCGGCTCCGGCGAGGCGTTCGTCCCCAGCCTGCACCTGCACGGGGGCCTCAACATTTACGATTTTTCCGAAGACGATCTTTTCGGGTTCGCGGGGATCCATTACCTCCACAACAACGTGCTCTCGCTCCAATTCGAGGCGGACAACCTCCGGAGCGCGCGCCGGAACCGCCTGAACCTCGGCGGCCGCTATTTCATCACGCCCAGCCTCTCCGTCGATCTGGCGGCGCGCGATTTGTGGGCCGCCGGCCGCAAAGCCGAGAGGATCATCCGGTTGAATTACTTCGGCAGCTTTTAAAGGGGTACTATGCCCGCGGAAACCACAGGTTTCAAAGGATTTGATTTTGAAAGGCCCGTCTTGGATCTTGAGCAGCAGATCCGGGAGCTGGAAGAGATGGCCAAGACCAACGGCGTGGGAACGATCTCCGATGAAATCAAGAGTCTCCAGGCCCGTTGCGAAGAGCTGAAGCACGAGGTTTATGAGAACCTCACGCCGTGGCAGCGAGTCCAAATGGCCCGCCATCCCCGCCGGCCCTACACGCTGGATTACGTCGCGCGGGTCTTCACCGATTTCGTCGAGCTCCACGGGGACCGGCATTTCGCCGAGGACAAAGCGGTGGTGGGCGGGCTGGCGTATTTGGCCGGGGACCCCGTCATGGTGATCGGCCATCAAAAAGGCCGCACGGTGCAGGAGTCCATGGCCCGCAATTTCGGGATGCCGCACCCCGAGGGGTATCGCAAGGCGCTCCGGCTCATGAACCTGGCCGCGCGCTTTGAAATGCCCATCATCACGTTCATCGACACCGCCGGGGCCTATCCCGGCATCGGGGCGGAGGAACGCGGGCAGGCCACGGCGATCGCGGAAAACCTCAGGGAGATGGCCGCGCTGCCCGTGCCCATCCTTTGCGTCGTGATCGGGGAAGGCGGGTCGGGCGGAGCCTTGGCCCTCGGCGTGGGCGACAGGCTCTTGATGCTGGAGAACGCTTGGTACTCGGTGATTTCGCCGGAGGGCTGCGCCTCTATCCTCTATCGGGACCCGGCCAAGGCGCCGGAGGCCGCGCAGGCCCTGAAGTTGACCGCCTCGGATTTGACGGGTCTCGGGATCGTGGACGAGACCGTGGCCGAACCCATGGGCGGGGCGCACCGGGACGTGGACGCCGTATCGGCGTCTTTGCGGGAAGCGTTCCAGAGGCACCTCGGACCGTTGCGGGCTCTCCCGGTGGACAAGCTTTTGGAGTTGCGTTACGAGAAATACCGATCGATCGGACATTTTGAGGACGGACAGAAAAAACAGTTGAAGCCGGTTCGCCGCCGCAAACGCATTAAGACATAACCCGCGCGAAACGCCGCACAAAAAACCGTCAAAACTCAAACACCTGTTTTTGAGGATACATCATCCCAAAATTGACACCACCGCATTTTTGTCGTGATGCGAATACGAAGGAGACAGATCCATGAACAAGAAAATCGTTGAATTGCTCGGTAAAGACGCCGACCACCTGCTCAGCCATAAAGCCAAAGTCCCGGCCCAGACGCTCCACTTGCCCGGCCCCGATTACGTCGACCGGATTTACGCCTTGTCCGACCGTCCCACGACGGTCCTGCGCAGCCTGCAATCGATGTTCAGCACGGGCCGCCTGGCCGGGACGGGGTATCTGTCCATCCTTCCGGTGGACCAAGGCATCGAGCATTCAGCGGGGGCCTCCTTCGCCCCGAACCCGGTGTACTTCGACCCGGAGAACATCGTGAAGCTGGCCGTTGAAGGCGGCTGCAACGCCGTGGCCTCGACCTTCGGCGTGTTGGGCTCGGTGGCCCGGAAATACGCCCACAAGATCCCGTTCATGGTCAAAATCAACCACAATGAATTCCTGAGCTACCCGAACAAGTTCGACCAGATCATGTTCGGCAACATCAAGGAAGCGCGGGACCTAGGCGCCGTGGCCGTTGGCGCCACCATTTACTTCGGCTCGGCGGAATCCGCCCGGCAGATCATCGAAGTGAGCCAGGCGTTCCAGATGGCGCATGAATTGGGCTTGGCCACCGTATTGTGGTGCTATCTGCGCAACCCTGCGTTCAAAACGGCGGAAAAGGATTTCCACACTTCTGCGGACCTCTCCAGCCAGGCCAACCACCTGGGCGTCACCATCCAGGCCGACATCATCAAGCAGAAGCTGCCCACCAACAACGGCGGCTACAAGGCCGTCAAGTTCGGCAAGACCCACGATAAGGTCTACACCGACCTCTCGACCGACCACCCCATCGACCTCACCCGTTACCAGGTGCTGAACTGTTACATGGGCCGCGCCGGGCTGATCAATTCCGGGGGAGAGTCCAAGGGCGCTTCCGACATGGCCGAGGCCGTGACCACCGCCGTCGTCAACAAGCGCGCGGGCGGCATGGGGCTCATCTCCGGCCGCAAAGCCTTCCAGAGGCCGATGAAAGAAGGCGCGGAGCTCTTGAACGCCATCCAGGACGTTTATCTGGACAAAGACATCACCATCGCGTAAGGACGGACCATGGCGGCATCGACCAAATCAGAGCTGCAAAAGGAGCGGGCGGAATTTAAGCCCGTTTTACCCGCGGTTTTCAAGCAGGGGCCCGCCGGCGTCGTCCCCCGGTTCGGGAAAGCGACCGAAAGCGTGGCCGATCAGGACACCGTCCGGAAGCTTTTCCCGAACACCTACGGCAGGCCCATCGTGACCTTCGGCAAGGGCCGGAACTCGGCCCTCGCCAAAAAGCCGGTCAAGGTCGGCGTGGTGCTTTCCGGCGGCCAGGCGCCGGGCGGCCACAACGTCATCGCGGGCGTCTTCGACGCTCTGAAAAAGGCGAATCCAAAAAACAAGCTGATCGGGTTCTTGGGCGGTCCGTCGGGCATCCTTGAGAACAAGTTCAAGGAAATCACCGCGCCCCTCCTGGAGGAGTACCGGAACACGGGGGGGTTCGACATCATCCAATCCGGCCGCACCAAGATCGAGACGCCCGAGCAGTTCGAAACGGCGAAAAAAACCATACTCGACAACCGCCTGGACGCCCTCGTGGTGATCGGCGGCGACGACTCCAACACCAACGCCGGTCTCCTCGCCGAATACTTCAAGGCGCAGGGACTGCCCGCCGGCGTCATCGGCGTGCCGAAGACGATTGACGGCGACCTGAAGAACGAGCGCATCGAAACTTCGTTCGGGTTCGACACGGCCACCAAGATCTACTCGGAATTGGTCGGGAACATCTGCCGCGACGTGAACTCCGCCCGCAAATACTGGCACTTCATCCGCCTGATGGGCCGGAGCGCCTCCCACATCGCTCTCGAAGTCGGGTTGAAGACTCAGCCCAACATCGTCCTCGTGGGCGAGGAGGTGCTGGCGAAGAAGATGACCCTCTCCCAAGTCGTCGACGCCATCGCCGGGGTCGTGGCGAAACGGGCGGGGCAGGGCAAGAGCTTCGGGGTGGTCTTGATCCCCGAGGGGCTCATCGAATTCATCCCGGAGATGAAGGAGCTGATCTCGGCGCTGAACGACGCATTGGCGCAGAACGAGACTGGCCAAGCCGCCCTTTCCGCTTTGCCCGCATCGCTGGCCCCCCTCATGAAATCCCTGCCGGCCGGGATCCAGGAGCAGCTCATGCTGGACCGGGACCCGCACGGGAACGTCACGGTCTCCCAAATCGAGACGGAAAGGATGCTGGTGGAGATGGTGAA
>JACQPF010000395.1 GCA_016207625.1 Elusimicrobiota bacterium
GCCGGCGCGGCGGGCGGCGACGGCCGGCCGACGGGCGAGGCCGGGGAGAACGGCGCAAAGGACGCGGGCGTTGGCTCGACATAATGGGTCATTATGTCGAGCGGCGTTTTCCGTCGATGAATCGCCGCCGGTGACCGCCGAAAATTTGCGTAAAAATCGGGGTTTTCCTGTGGGGAGCCCCCTCTGCGCCGGTAATTCGTACGCCCACAAAAGAAAAAAGGCCCAAAAGTTAGGCGTACGAAAACATCCTCGGAAAAAGGGCCGCCCCGCCCCCGAACGGGCATTGAATTTTTATGTACGAAGATAAGAGAGGGCACAAAGCGGCGATTCGGCAATAAGGGGCTTTATTTTTTGTGCGAAAACGATGATGGAAAACAATTCAACGAACAACAACACAGGCTTCAACCAAAATCGGCCAGAGGCTCAGGCGAGGTCCCACGAGGACCGGCTGGCGGAACTCTTCTTTTTCGCCCGGGAGCTTCTGGGCTACAATCAACTCACCGAGCTTCATCTCTCCTGGTTCGACACCCTGATTCGTCACAAGCATCTCCTCCTCCTGGCCCCGCCCGGCCACTACAAATCTACGGTTTGTACCATCGTCTATCCTCTGTTCCGGCTGGCCGAGGACTGCAACCTGCGGGCCCTGATTGTGAACGAGGTGCTGGAGAACTCCAAGAACTTCCTCCGGGAGATCAAGGGCCACATCCAGCAGAACGAAAAATTTCGGGACAAATACGGACACTGGAACCTCTCGGCCGACACCTGGACCGAGGAACGCATCCTGATCCCGCGCACCGAGATCCGCAAGGAGCCCTCCATCGCCGTGGCTTCGGTCCTGGGGACCGTTGTCTCGATTCACCCGTCGTTGATAATCGTGGATGACCCCTGCTCGAACCGCAACACCCAAACGCCCCACCAGCGCCAAAAGGTCATCACCTGGTTCCAAAGGGATCTGCTCCCGCGCCTGGACCACGGCGGACAGATCATCGTGGTCATGACGCGCTGGCACACCGAGGACATGGCCGGCTGGATCATGGGCAACCCGGGCTTCGAGGATTGGAAGGTGATCAACTTGGCGGCGGAGTGGGCCGACGAGGAAGGCCGGCACCACGTCCTTTTCCCCCAGAAATTCAACAAGGAAGACCTCGCCAAACACAGGGCCCGCCTGGGCACGGGCGCGTACAACTGCCTCTTCCTCAACAACCCCTGCTCCTTGGAGGGCGCGGACTTCAAGGCCGCCTGGATCGAGTCCTGCCGGTATGACCGGCTCCCCGAAGACCTGACCATTTTCGCGGGAGTGGACCTGGCCATCGGCCGCAAGGAGTCCAACGCCAGGTTCGCCACCTGCGTGATCGGCATCGACAAACTGGGGGATGCTTACATCCTGGACGCGTACCGGGACCGCATCGGTTTTCCGGAACAGTTGAAGGCCGTCAAACGGCTCAATCGGCTTCACCACCCCCGCCTCATCTGCATTGAATCCAACGGCTATCAGGCGGCCTTCGCGGAATCCCTCCGGACGGACCCGGAGACCCGCCTCCTGCCCATCCGCGAGGTGATGACCCAGGGGGACAAGGACGCCCGCATCCGCGGCCTGTCGCCTCTCTTTGAGAACGGCGCCATCCGGCTCCCGCGCCAGTGCCCGGACCTGGAGGAGGAGCTTCTGAGTTTCCCGAGCGGCACCAAGGATCTCCTGGACGCCCTATGGATCGCGCTCCAGGGCGTGCAGATGCAGAGGACCGAGCCGCGGATTGCGTACGCGGAGGACTTGCCGTGAGCCTGGACCACCTCATGATGGCGGCGCTCCTGTGCGGCGCCTACAAGGACGAGGGTTCGGGCGCGGCGGGGAACAGCGGAACCGTGGAGTGCCCCCAGTGCCGTGAGCCCAACCCGCCGGAGGCCGTAAAGTGCCTGGCCTGCGGCTACTGTTTGCGGTGCGCGGGGTGACGGCCATGGGGCTCAAGAACTGGATCGTCAAGACGTTTTTGAGCGGCACCATCCGAGAGGAAGTGCAAAAATCCTCCCGCCAGATCGTGGAATACCTCACCGTCATGCCCATGGCGGAGGGCATTCTGCCGGAGACCGACCTGGCGGTATACGAGCAGGCCTACCAGCAGACCTCCTGGGTCCGGGCGGCGGTGAACGTGATCGAGCGGGCAGTGACGGCGCGGGGATTTGAGCTGGTGCCCACCAAGCCCGACGCCGACCCCAAAAACGGCGAGGCTCTTCAGGAGTTCTTCGACAACTGCAACCCGAACGACACGCTCATGGAACTGATCGGGGACCTGACCCGCGACGACTTCATTTTCGGGAACGCCTATTTGGAGGTGGTCTACGGCGCTGACGGCAAACCCAAGGAGCTATGGAACCTGGACACCATCTCCATGCGGGTGAAGGCGGACGAGCATGGGAACGTGATGGGATACGTCCAAGTGCCGCGGTTTTCCATCAAGGTCCCCCGCGTGGAGTTCGCCCCCCGGGAGGTGGTGCATTTCCGCCTCGGCTCCAAGGGGGCCACCTTGTACGGCCTCTCGCCGTTGCACAGCCTGGTGCTGCCCGTGACCTGCGACCGGTTCGCCATGGTGTACAACCGGGCGTTCTTTTTGAACGGCGCCAAGATACGGGGCGCCTTTATCATGAAGGACGCCACGCCCGAGCAGGTGGAGCGGAACCGGGACTACCTGGCGGCCCGCGCCAAAAATCCGGACATGGCGCACACGGACCTTGTGCTCGAAGGCCAGGTTGACTTCAAGCAGATCGGCACGACGCAGAAGGACATGGAATTTTTGGAGCTCCGCAAGTTCACGCGGGACGAAATCCTGGCGGTCTACGGCGTTCCGCCCAGCAAGGTTTCGATCATCGAGACCGGCAACATCGGCGCCGGCACGGGCGAGCACCAGACCCAGAGCTTTTACGAGGAAACCATCGGCCCCTTCCAGGCCATGGTGGCCGCCAAGCTCACCAAGGCCGTGATCCGGGAGGGGTTCGGCATCATGGACTGGGCGTTCCAATTCCCGAAGCGGGCCATTGATGAAAAGGAGCAGGCCGAAATCCTGAGCCTCTACCTGGCCAACGGCGTGTTCACCCCAGAGGAGGTCCGGCGTTTGGTGGCCCCCCGGATGCCGGAGGTCCAGAAGGCCTTCGAAAACGGCGCCGGGGAAATTTTCCGGAAGGGGCGCCTAGCCAGCCCCCGGCGCGTGCTTGTGACCGCGACACAGAGCGTGGTGGATTTGGAAAACCAGTTCTTGTCGGCCCTGGAACGGCTCTTCCGGGACATCCGCCGGCAAATCGCCTCGGCCCTTCCAGCGCTCAAGCGCGAGGCCGTCCTGCCTCGGATCGCCAAGACAAGTCTGACCTTCGAGACCTACCAGGTCCCCCATCACCGCATCCTGATCGACCGCATCCGGTTTTCAGAGGTGGCCAAGGACCTGGACGACGTGGAAACCCTCTTGGCGGGCGTGGACAAGGAAAAGATCAAGCGGGTGATCCTGCGGTACACGCGGGAGGCGGCCCGGCGGGGCGCCCGCCTTTCTGCCCGGCGCCGGAAGGTGGAGGAACCGGAGGAACTGGACCTTGAGCTTGAGGAGGAACTGAGGAACAACGCGGAGGATCTCGGGCTCCAGGTATCGGAGTCCCTGAAAGACAGCCTGCGGCGGACCCTTTTGGAGGGAATCTTGGCGGGGGAAACCGCCGTCGAACTGATGCGGCGGGTCGAGGGCGAACTGGATACCCTGGTGGCTGTCGAGGTGAGGGCCGTGACGGATGATCTGGGAAACGTTCTGCGGCGCGGGCACACCCGCAAGATCGCCCGCAACACCCTGGCGGAGATGATAGCCCGGACAGAGGCCAGCCACGCCTTCAACAGGGGCTATGTGGCGACCTTGAGAAAGGCCGGCGTGAGGAACCTTCAATGGATCCTGGCGTCGGACGCCTGCCCCAAGTGCGTGGCCGAGGCCGAAGTGAATCCCGGCGAAACGCGGGGAAAAATCGTGCCCGTGGAGGAGGCCGACGGCCTCCTGCCCTGGCATTTCAACTGCAAATGCGGCTGGGAGGCCGTGGAGGAGGCGC
>JACQPF010000397.1 GCA_016207625.1 Elusimicrobiota bacterium
CCTGCGGCACCGTGTGCTCCTCACTTACGAGGCCGAAGCCGAGAACAAAACCTCCGAGGACATCATCCAGCAGATCTTCAACGAAGTGGAAGTGCCGTGAATGAAAAAGAAATCCTGAAGCAGGTCCGGCGGCTCGAGATCACGGCCGGCCGGCTGGTGAACGAGGTCTTCGCCGGGCAATACGGCAGCACGTTCAAAGGGCGGGGGATGGAATTTTCGGAGGTGCGGGAATACCTGCCGGGGGACGATGTGCGCGCCATCGACTGGAACGTCACCGCCCGGATGGGGCATCCTTACGTGAAGAAATTCATCGAGGAGCGGGAGCTCACCATCCTGTTCGCCGTCGACACGAGCGGGTCCCAGCGGTTCGGCACCCGCGGCGGGCTCAAGTCGGAACGGGCGGCGGAGATCACCGCCGTGCTCTCTTTCTCCGCCTTGCGGAACAACGACAAGGTCGGCATGCTCCTGTTCTCCGGGTCGGTGGAGAAATACATCCCCCCCCGGAAAACGCGGGGGCACATCCTGCGCCTCATCCGGGAAGTCCTCACCTTTCGGCCTTCCGGGCAAGGGACGTCCCTCCGGAGCGCTTTGGAATACGTCAACCGCGTGCAGAAGAAGCGCGCCGTCGTTTTCCTGATTTCAGATTTCCTGGACGACGGATACGAACGCATGCTCCGCATCACCCAAAAACGGCACGACGTGATCGCCGTTCCGGTTTCCGACGCCTGGGAAGGAGAATTGCCGCCGGGAGCCCGCTGGCTCATGGAGGACCCGGAAACGGGGACCATTTCCCTCGTCAACGCCAAGGACGACGCCTTCCTCGCCAGGTTCCGACGCCAAAACGTAGAGCGCCGGAAAACGCTAAAAAAATCTTTCCAGCGCATCGGAACGGACTCGATCTTCGTGCAGACCGGCCTTCCTTACGCCGAGTCCTTCCTCCGGTTCTTCCGCGAGCGCGCGCGAAGGCTGCATCTCGTTTTCTTTTTCATTCTCATGGCCACGGCTCCCGGGCGAAGCGCCGTGCGTCTTGAGGCCTCCGTCGAGCCCCGCGAAGCCTCTGTCGGCGATCCCATCATGCTCACCGTTCAGGCTTTTGCCGACGGGACGTCCCGCCTCCAGCCCTTTCCCGTGGAAAAAGCCCTGGGGAGTTTCGAAATCATCGATTTCTCCGCCGGAGCCCCCCAAGAAAACAAGGACAAAGGGACCCTTCAGCAGCGCTTCACGTTCACCCTGACGGCTTTTGAGGTGGGCGTTTCCACGATCCCTTCCCTCGCCTGGCATTATCAGACAGCGGAAGGGCCTCTCCAGGAGCTGAGAACCCCGGAGATCCCCATCACGATCAAAAGCGTTTTGCCGGAAAAAGCCTCGGACATCCGCGACATTAAAGGCTCCCTCTCCGCCGGCCTCCTGTGGAAAATCCTGGGCGGGCTCCTGGCGGGAGGACTCGCCGTTCTCGCTTTCATCCTCTGGAGATCCCGCCGGAAGGCTTCCGGCGCTCCGGCCGCGCCGCCCCGCCCGGCGCACGAAACGGCCTTGGAGGCCCTGCGCCGGCTTGAGGAGGACCTCCTCGCCATGACGGCGAAAGCCTTCTACAGCCGCCTATCGGACGTTCTCCGAACGTATGTCGAGGAGCGTTTCCTCGTGCCCGCGCTGGACCGGACGACACCGGAGATTTTCGAGGCCCTGCGGAGGACGGACATGGACGCTGAAATGCGCATGGTCGTACGCGACATCCTGGGAACAAGCGACCTGGCCAAATTCGCCAAGCTGGACCCCGTCGAAGAGGAACGCCGGAAAGACCTGGACAAATCAGCCGCCGTTATTCAAAGGACGATTCCCAGCCGGTAGCCCATGCATTTCGCGCACCCGAACGTTTTGTGGCTGATTATCCTCCTCCCCGTCCTGGCGGCCTATGATTTTCGTTGGGGCCCGCGGGCCCGAGCCCGGCTCCGGTTCTCTTCTCTTCGCCTGATCACTGACGCCTCGCCCAAACCCCTCCCGGACTCCCAGGCGGTTCTGACCGGACTTAGGCTGATCGTGCTCCTCCTTTTGATCGTGGCCCTCGCGCGGCCGCAGAAAGGGCAAAAACGGGAAGAGGTCATCACGCCGGCGACGGACATCCTCCTCTGCGTGGACACCTCCACCAGCATGGAGGCTCTGGACTTCAAACCGCGAAACCGCCTGGACGCGGCCCGGGACGTGATGCGTGAGTTCATCAAAAACCGGCCGCACGACCGGATCGGCCTTGTCGTTTTCGCCGGGCTGGCATACACGCAATGCCCACTCACGCTGGACCACGGCGCCTTGCTGGGTTTCCTGGACTACGTCAAGATCGGCATGATCCAGGAAGACGGGACCGCCATCGGGACCGCCATCGCCGCCTGCGCCGCCCGCTTAAAAAACAGCGCCGCGAAAAGCAAGCTGGTAAGTCTCCTGACCGACGGCAGGAGCATCCGGGGAGACGTGGACCCGACCACCGCCGCCAAGGCCGCGGCGGCGTTGGGAATAAGAGTTTATGCCGTCGGAGCGGGGGTGCCGGGAGGAAGCTTGTATCCCGTGCCGGACCCGTTTTTCGGTACCCGGCTGGTGCGCCTTCCGGAAGAGCTGGACGAGACGTCTCTCAGGCGTATCGCCGAGACCACCCAAGGCCGGTATTTCCGCGCCGCGAATTTCAAAGGCCTGCGGGACATTTACGAAGAAATCAATCAAATGGAAAAGACCGACGTCAAAGTGGAGACCTTCGCTGACTTCGTGGACGCTTACCCTCCGTTCCTTTTCCTGGCCTTCTTCCTTTTCACGGCCGAGATGATCTTGTCGCAAACCTTGTTCAGGAGGTTTCCATGATCTTCTCACGCCCCTGGTCTTTCCTCTTTCTTCTGGCCGGGCCGCTTTTGGCCGCCCTCTTCATCAGCGCTTTCCGGAGCAAAGCGCGCCTCCTGAAAACCATGGGGGACCCCGCCGTTTTGAAAAAACTGATGGACCCTCTCGCTCCGCGGCGGCAAAAGGTGAAGGCCGTCCTCCTCGTCTTGTCGGCCATCCTTTTCGCCCTCGCGCTGGCCGGTCCCCGATGGGGTCAGCGTTTCCAAGATTTGCGCCGCCGCGGCATTGACGTGGTCATCGCGGTCGATGTGTCCGCCAGCATGCTGGCCGAAGACCTCCCGCCCAACCGCCTGACGCAGGCCAAGCGGGAGCTCGGCCTTTTGATCAACCGGCTCGAAGGCGATCGAGTGGGATTGGTGGCCTTTGCCGGCACCGCTTTCCTGCAATGCCCCCTCACTCTGGACTATGGGGCGGTGAGGAGCCTTCTGGAACTGATCGACACCGATCTCATCCCCACGCCCGGGACCAACTTGGCCGCCGCAATCCACACGGCCTGCGACGCCTTTCGGCGAAACGAGAAAAAGCACAAAGCCCTGGTTCTTTTGACGGACGGAGAAGACCATTCCGGCCGTTTCGAAGATGCCCTGCGGCGGGCCGCGGGAGAGGGCGTGCGGGTTTTTGCCATCGGGTTCGGGAATCCCGACGGGGAAGTGATCCCCCTTCGGGACGCCCAGGGAACGGTCAGCGCGTATCGCAAAGACAAAACAGGACAAACCGTCGTCTCTAAGCTGAACGAGACGGACCTGCGGAGCGCCGCCGCCAAAACCGGCGGCCTCTATTTCCGGGCATCGCAAGGAGAAATCGAGGTGGACCGTGTGGCGGAGAGCCTCCGGCAAATGGAAAAAAAACACCTGGAGAGCCGAGTCTTCGACCAGTATGAGGA
>JACQPF010000398.1 GCA_016207625.1 Elusimicrobiota bacterium
GCCCTTGACGGCACCGGAGGCGTGACGATCATGGCGGACGTGAACGGTGACATCACCGGGAACGTGTCCGGATCAGTGGGGTCGGTGACGGGCTCGGTGAGTTGGGTTGTGGGCAATGTGGGCGGGGACGTCGCGGGAAGCGTCGGGAGCCTGGCCGCGCAAGCCAAGGCTGACGTGAATGCGGAGGTCGACTCCGCTTTGAATACGGCCATCCCTGGGAGCCCGACGGCCAACTCGATCAATGAGCGGGTAAAGGCGATTGATGACAAGCTACCGTCCGGGACGATCTCGGACGTAACGACAGCGCAGGTGAACGCCGAAGTCGTGGACGCTCTCAGCGTGGACACGATCCCGGAGCTTACGGCGGCAGCGCCGGCGGCGACGCCGACTGTTTACGGCGCCCTCATGCTCCTCTACATGGCCACGCGGAACGAGCACACGACGACATCAAGCCAGTGGACCATCAAGAACGACGCAGGGACGGCCATCGCCAAGGCGACCATCTCGGAGAACGCCACGACCACGACCAAAGGCGAACTTGGGGCGCCCTGATGGCGATCAACACGACAAATAAGCGCCTGTCTTTGGTGGGGTTTCCGGGGCGGATTATCGCACCCCAGCCGAATGGCGTCGTTGACGCTGCAGACCGCCGGCAGCTTGTGGGACTTTATCGCGGGATCGCATTTGAAGATGCGGACTGGCCGCGGCGCGGATCGGAAAATACGCCGACTTTCACCGATCGGACTGGTCAATCGGTTTCCTGGACTCCGCGGTCGAACAATAGCGCGAGTTGGACGACGCGCTGACGGAATAGGGGAGACAAGACCATGAGCACGATGTCGGGATCAGATTTCCGCGATTACATCGTTCGGACGTTCAAGCGGACGGACAAAGATACCGAGATTTACGAGGCCATCACCGACGCCCTGATGGACATGCGCCTCAAATTCCAGTTTGACGATTTCAAGGTGGAGACGTACTCCGCCGCCATCGACGCCGCGGGGGAATACAAGTTTGACGCGCCAACCAACCTGGGCCACATCATCAGCGTCCGGGTATTGGATGACGATGATAGTTATCCCCTTGTGAAGCTCTCAAAGTCGCAGTTCGATGAATTTTACCCGAACCCGAACTATTCCAGCGTAGACACGGACAAGCCGCGCCATTACTGCTATTTCGGGGGACAGTTCCTCCTGGGGCCCGTGCCGGATTTGACCTCGTACCAATACGAGATCAGCCACGCGAAAGAAGACGAGACGGCCGTGACCTCCGGGACTTCGGCCGTGGATTTTACGGACCGATACCGCGAGGCCGTGAAAGAGGGTGTTTTGGAACGGTTATACGCCAGCCTCGGCGATTGGGAGGAGGCGTCCTTGTGGAATTCGCTCTATGAGGCGCGGATGGCCGCCATCATCAAGAAAGAAAAGGAGAACTCGCAGGGCCCGACGCAAGTGGCCTACAACGACCTTTAATATGCCGAAAATGAAATCCAACATCCTTTTGCCGATTGTCGGGCTTGACGTGAGCAAGCCCGGCGAATTCGTTGACCCGCAGTCGACGCCGAACGCGCAGAACATGTACATCACGCGGAACGTGTTGGCGAAAAGGCTGGGAACGACTGCGCTCGGTTCAAGCCTGGCGGAACGGGTGATGGCATTAAGCGAATTGCAGATCGGCGCCCTTACCTACGTTTTGCGCGTGGGGTTGACGAAAGTGGAACTGCTGGACAAGAACGCGGGAACCTGGTCGGACGTGTCCCATGCCGTCCTGACAGGGACAACGCAGGACCGCTTTGATTTCGCTTACCCGCTCCTTTCTGGAGCGAAAATAATGACCATGACCAATGGGATCGACGCTATTCGCAAATACACGGGGACAGGAAACACAGCCGCGCTCGGGGGGTCGCCGCCGCTGGCCAAGTATATGGTGGCTTTTGGCGATTATTTGGTCCTCGCCTACATCACCTCCGGCGGGAACACCTACGCGGGCCGGGTGCAATGGCCGGACACCGGCGACCCGGAAACCTGGACAGGAGGGAACAGCGGCAGCACGGACCTGGTTGACGATGGCCGGGACATCACAGGGCTCGGGATATTTGGCGATTTCGTGACAATCCACAAAGAAACGGCGATCTACCTGGGTTATTTGGTGTCCACGTCTGAGGTGTTTCGCTTTGACCGGAAGAATACAGGTGTCGGCACGGTTTCTTTTGCGACCATAAAGAACTTGCCGACGGGTGAGCAGATTTTCCTGGCGCGGGACGGAATCCGGATTTTCAACGGGATCGCCGCGCCGCCCATTGGCGGGCGCATTATGGACGAACTGCGCGAGAGCATGAGCCCCCAGCATATCGATAAATGCTGGTCTGTGATTGTCCACGATCTCGATGAATATTGGGTTGGGATCCCCATTGGCAGCCAGACGACACCGGACACGGTTTACAAATACAACTACAAAACGGACCGGTGCTACAAAGACACTCGGTCCGGGATTACCGCTTGTTCGACCTATCAAAAGACGTCTCAACTGACCTGGGCGGACAAGACGGGAACATGGAACTCGGACACGACCCGATGGAACGATGTGAATTATTTGAGCCTTGCGCCGACGGTTTTGATGGGGAATTCCTCCGGCGTGACGACCGAGCGGAGTGCACTCTACAATGACAACGGGTCAGCCGTTGATGCGTACTGGGAAAGCAAGGATCTGGAGTATGAGGATGAGCCGGGTCGCCTGATGCGCTGGGTGGGCTTGAAGGTTTGGGCGAAAGGCAGCGCCGTCACCGTCGCTTACTCCACAGACGAGGGGGGCACCTGGACGGACATCACAACGCTGATGTTAAGCTCAAGCTATCCAACCGACTCAAGCCCGCTTACGGCATATCTTGATGTTGTGAGCTCCCGTCTCCGCCTTCGGTTTCGGAACAATACGGCGAGCGAATCTTTCACGTTGAAAAAGTTTGTCGTTGAAGCAAAACCCCGGGAGCTTCGGTAATGACGGCTTTTCGACGCATGAACTTCCCGGCCCTGACGTATGTGGGCGAGAAACTGCGGCGGTTTGATTGGGAATTCCTTCGGACCGTCCACGAACTTTACTCCAACCTCTCGGCCATCTTGGACCGGGGAATCCGATTTGAGGACAACGTAGACGCCGTCCTCGTTACGTTCACCTCCTCCGGCACGCCGGACGCGGAGAACACCGTCGCGCACAGCCTTGGAAAAGTGCCGACGGGCTACATCGTCTACGAGCAGGACAAGGCGGGGTCCGTTTACAAAGGGCCGTCCGCATGGACAACGTCGAACATTTATCTGAAATGCGACGTGGCGACAGTGGCCGTTAAAATTTTGGTGTTTTAGAGGAGGAAAATATGCCCTGGCTTTTACCGGCGGCAATGATCGCATCATCCGTAATCCCGTCATTGTTGAGTAAGAAAAACAGAGGGTCAACGACGGTCAATCAAGAACCCATGATCACGCCAGAACAACAGGAGGCGATGCAGGAGCTTTTGCAGTTCGCCAAGAGCGGATCCTACGGCGGCTATACGGCGGGGACCCCGTATGGCGGCAGTCTTGGAAATTTTGACATGACGCCGATGGAGCAGGAAGGCGAACGGAGCCTTGCGGCTTTGGTGAACTCGGCAAATCCGGAAATGTTTGACCTCGGGGCAAATGAACTTAAAGATTTTCTGGGCGGCGACAAATTCGACCCATTCAACGAGCGGGGGGTCTATTCCGGATTTAAAGACAACGTCGAGCGAGAGATCCGGGACTCGCAGACGAGGCTCAAGCGGGGCGCGTCTTTTGCGAAAAATCTCTATTCCCGGGACACCATTAATCGCATGGGGGACCTGGAGGAGCAGGGCCAGAAAGTGCTTTCCGGAAAGCTGGCCGAGCTCTACGACACCTATGCAAACCGGCGGCTTTCGGCTATCCCCATGGCATTCAATGCCGGACAGATGGAGGAGAACATCAACCTGGGGCGGATCGGCGCGGCCTATCAATATGGATCTTTGCCGCGGCTTTTGAACGATGCGAAAGACACGCGAACCTATCAGGAATGGCTCCGCCAGCGTGGTGAACTGAAGGGCCCCATTGACGCCCTGGGCGCGGTCGCGGGAAATAACGTTCAGTGGGGCGCGAAGGATGTCACATTACCGAAGAACCAGGACGACTCCTGGGGGAAAGTGCTGGACATGCTCGCGTATTCTGGGGCCAACATGCTCGCCAGCTCTTACGGTTCGCCAGGTAAATCTCCAGCCGTACGACATGACGTTGTCCCGCCCGATTTCTTGACGCGCGGAAGAAGTTTTACCAGCGGACTCAATCTTTATTAAAGGAGCATGTTATGGCAGGCATTGGCGAGATGGTAGCTTTGGCGCAGGCAATGCAAAACGACGGCGGGAATCCGCTCGCCCGCCGTGCTCAATACATGATCAGCGGCCTTGCGGCGGGACGCGAGCGCCGTCGGGAAATGGAAAAAGAGAAACTTGACCGAGCCCTCAAGATTCTCGATATTTCTGAGAAAATGGGGAAGATCCAGCAAATGGAAGAGGATCGGACCATGCAGGCGAATGTGGCGAAGGCCATGGGGTTCATGCCGATGGACGAAACAGAGCATGGCGCGGCGAGGACCGTGGCGCTTGATGCGATGGGTGGCGGGAAGGGGCCACGCATCAACTCGAAGAAAGGGAAGCTCATGGGGATGTATGAGATGGCCAGCCCGGAGGATTTCGCCGTTACCCCCTCCTACTCCTCGAAATCCGGTTTTTCAATGAGTTTGCGGCAAAAGAAAGACAACGGCGGCTTGGCGGGAATGGCGAAGATGGCCACCATGCAAAAGCGGGTTTACGACATGGCGACCCGTATGGCGATCACGGAAGAGCGGGACCGGCGTGAGAAGGCTGGGGATTATGAAGGCCTGGCGCAACTCGATTTCCGCTCGTATGTCCCCTCGCAGGCCGCGATTGAGAAATACAAGCCTGTTGCCGAGAGATATTTGACGGGCGACAGCGCCAATTATCGGCAGGCGCTTAAAACGGCGCGTGGCCGCACGACAGTCAGCGTGCCCGGTTTTGGAGAGTTGGATCTGGACGGTTTGGATTTGACGGATCTTGATAACGAGGAAGAATAGGAGCGTGCTATGACATGGGACGTCACAAGCCCCGCAGGAACGGAAGCGATCAGCAACGGCGACGACAGGATCCGCGAACTTAAAACCGATATTCAGACGTCCTTGCGCGGGAATGCTGCGGAAGGGACGGAGGCGATTTTTCCCGGTTCAGACACGGCGAATCCTGTTTTTCGCTATCGCGGCCTGAGCGGGACCACGGCGGCGCGGCCGGCGGCGGGGCAATATGGCCTCTACAGAAACACCACGCTAAACACGCTTCAGCGTGACAACGGGACGACTTGGGACGATATCGCCACCCTCATCCCTTCCGGCACGAAGATGGTGTTTTACCAGGCCTCCGCGCCGACCGGATGGACGGCCGTGGCCGCAAATGACAAATTTTTGCGCGTCGTGACAGCCGGCGGGTCCGGTGGATCGACCGGCGGTACCGTGGCGGCGTCAACCTCGCTGGCCCACAGCCACACCGTGGACGGCCACACGCACGATATGGGGAACCACACGCACCCTGGCCCGTCGCATACGCACTCGATCGGTTCTGGTGGGGCGCATACACACACCCTCGAAGGGGCACAGTATGCATCCTCGGCGCGGTTTATTTACGACCCCGCCGATGGGACAAATGTCGCGACGACGGACTCACAGGGGGCGCACGATCATGGTGGTGCTACAGGTGCAGAGGGGACGGGGAACACTAGCACGCCGAGCACGAACA
>JACQPF010000396.1 GCA_016207625.1 Elusimicrobiota bacterium
ATTGATACCATGCCGGTTATGTGGGATTCGGAGCGTTCAATCATTTTGAGGGGGAAGCCGTCCGTCGCCGGGCGCTTTCAATCGGAATTAAAGATGAGTAGACGTTTCAAAAGTAAACACCAAGAGGAATCCCGTTGCTCAAAAAGTCGGACAACGATAAAGGCTTCGGTACTGGCCTGCTGGCCAGCCTCCACAATGACCTTCTAACGCCGAGACTGACCTTCGCCCCGCGGGCGGTCAGCCCTCGGCGCGTCCGCCTGGCCAAAAAGGCGTTCTCCGCCGGCCTGGCGGTCGTTTACATTCTCACCATCTGCCCCGGCCACCCCAGCGCCTGGGCGGACCTTTACGATTTTATCGGCTCCGGCCGCCCCCGCAACAACGACAACCGCAACCGCTCCGGTTCCTACGCCCCCGAACAACTCAAAGAATACCTTGATTACAAAGAGCGCCTGGTCAAACACATCAACCAGACCCAGGACATGCTCCGAAACGGCACCGGCAAAAATCCGGCCCAGGCACGCATCGACGAAAACCTCAATAAAAACCTCCAGACCACCCAAGAAACCGTCGAATCCCTCCAACGCCAAGCCCAGGACGCCCGCCAGAAAGTCTTCAACATTTTAGGGCAGAACGCCCTCTTCAATTACGTCAAATACGAGGACGGCAAGGTTATTCGCTTCATGGACGGCCTGGCCAAGACGGTGGAAAACGAGCGGATCCTCGACGCCCACGGAAACGTCTCCCGCCGCAACACCTTCGACATGGAGTACAACCAGAAGAAACTGCTCACGGCCTACAAGTCGGACACCACCGATTCCCTGAGCAACACGGTCCGTGTGACATGGTCCGGCGGAAGCTATACCGCGGACTCCGTCTACTACGCCACGGACGATACCAAAGCGAATCGCCTTCTCGTCGGCTACGTCCAGGCCACCACGGACCCGCACGGCAACGTCACCCAGGTCAATTGGTCCGGCGCCGTCTATGACGACAAAATCCTGACGGGCTACCACCAAATCTCCTTGGACGCCCGCGGCAACAAATCCACCAAGGATCAACTCAACCTCAAATACGACGCCAACAAGCAAATGGTGTCCTTCGACGAAGTGGAGACCGACGCCCTGGGCAATGTCCGCACCAAGCACTGGTCCGGCGGCACTTATGTCAAGAACCCGGCGTTCAGTGAGGATCTTAAAAAGCGGAATATCTCTCAGGAGGCGGCCGAGTATCTCCTGGTGGGCTACCACGAGGAAGTGGTCGACGACTGCGCTAGCGAGAAGTGCCGCGGGGGAGCGGCCGCGGACAACCTCAAGACCAGCAAGGACTGGACCGGCGCCACCTACGACGAGTTCGGCCAGCTCACCTCTTACCGGGAAACCAACACCGACGCCCTGGACCGCCAGAGCATGATCGAATGGAAGAACGGCCAGTATGACAACTACGGCCGCCTGACCGCCTATGAGCAGGCCGCCACCGACATCGCGGGCGGCACCACCCAGACGGAATGGAAGGCAGACGCCTACGCCGACAACCAGAGGCTCCTGGGCTACACGGAAACCGTCACCGACCCGGCCGGCCTCGTTAACAAAATCCACCGCACCAACATGGCCTACGACGGCTTCGGCAACCTCCTTTCCTACAAACAGGAGAGCACCGACCCGCGCGGCCACCTCACCACCCGGGACTGGCAGGCCGGCGCCTATGACCGCTACAACCGCGTCCTGGCCTACGAGGAGAGCGTCACCGATCCGTTGGGTGTCGCTTCCCGCCACCTCTGGCGGGATACCGTCTATGACAACAAGAACCGCTACCTGTCCTATGAGGAAGAAACCATCGATGCCTTCGGCCAGTCCGGCAAGCGCGGCTGGAAGGACGGCAAATACGATTCCTACGGCCGCCTGACCGGATACACACAATCCGACACCGACGCCTACGGCAACACCACGACGAAGGAATGGACAGGCACCGCCTTCGACTTCGCCGACCGCGTGACCCGCTATGAGCAGACGGTCACGGACGCCGACGACAATAAAACCAAGACGGTCTGGAAGGCGGGGCAGCCCGGCATTACGGCGGCCTCCTTCACGCCCTACAACAGCCTGGGGCAGCTCCTCGCTTTCGAGGAGGAAGTGACGGATGCCTACGGCCAGACTAATAAGCGCCTGTGGTTGAACGCTTCCTATGACAAATTTGGAAATTTGACGGACTACGATGAAGTCTTGATCGATCCCTCGGGACAGGCCTTGCAGAAGTCCTGGCGGAACGGCGGCTACGACGAGTACAACCGGCAAGTTTCTTTCAAGGAAACCTGGTCCGCCGTGGAAGGGGCCTTGGATCTCACCTCGCCGTCCTTCAGCCTCAACTTCAAAACGCGCCTTCTGCAAAGCCACGATTGGAAAGCTCTTATCATCGACAAATACGGCCGCGTCCTGGGCTTTGAGGACGCCGTCCAAACGCCGTCGGGCGACATCGCCAAGACCACCGAGAAAAACGCAACCTTTGACGGGCAAGGCCGGAAGTATTCCTATGAAACGGAATCCAAGGGCCCCGACGGCATCATCTACAAGACCGTCCGCACCCGCACGGACTACGATGGCCGTAGTCGCGTTTCCGGCTACTTGGAAACCACCACGAACGACAGGGACCCGGGCATGACGGTGAAGACCGAGGCCGCGGGCCGGACCTTCGACCGGGACGGCAAGATCACGGGCGGGACCGAAACCACGACCACCTCCGGCGTCGATCACACCGGCGCGGTCATCAACGCCAAAACCGTCCGCACAACCCAGGATGCCGTGATCCAGAACGGCCGGGCCATTTCCTATGTGCAGCAGACGTTAACCACGGGCACGGGCTCCACGGGCGAGACGCTGAACGCCACGGAGAGCATGACCGTCTCTGGCATCACGGACTTCTCCGAGACCCAGACCGTCCGGCGCACAGGGCCCGGCATGGACCACACCGTGGTGGTGAAGCGGAAGGAAATGGTCCGCAATATCCTGGGTCAGGTCGTGGGCTACAAAGATTCCATTTTGGACGACGCCACGCCCGGCGGAGAAACCCTGGTCGAGCGCTCCCAAACCGTCTATGGCGCGGGCGGCGAAGTCCTGGGCTACCGGGAAAAAACCACGGACCTCTACGGCCTCACCCATGAAAAAGTCACCTCTAACCTCCTTTATGATGGCCTCCGCCGCACTCTGAGCTTCAGCGAAACGTCGATCCGCCAATCCGAGGGCAAAAAATCCCTGCCCACGCCTTGGACCTCCCTGACCGTGGCCGAGAGGGAGGAGGTCCTGAAAGATCTCTTGACCGATTTCGGTTCAACCCAGTCCTGGGCGGATTTTACGGCGGAGCAAAAACTAGCCGTGCTGAAAGGGGAGCAGGTTGTTTTGAAGGACAACGCCAAGGTCCAGTTAAACGCCTCGGACCTTTCCCTTTCCATTATCGTGATCCTGGAGGAAACCACGGATCGCCTTGTGACCTCCTATGATGCCCTCGGTCGCATGAATCATTACCAGGAAAAGACCCGCTCCCTGGCCCAGGGCATCACCCGCACCACCACCTGGGACGCCACCGGCTTTGACGCGGCTGGCTCGGTGGCCGCCGACAAGACCGTGACGCTCGTCCAATCCAAGAGCCTTCTGGAAAAAGATTACACCCTCACGACGGAACGTTTGGGCGTCACCTACAACGCCAAGGCCCAGACCCTGAGCTACAAAGAAACCGCCAAAGATTCCCGCACCCCGGACCTGGTGACCACCCGCGAGGTCAAGGGGATCGAATACGATTCCTACGGCTCCATCGCCGCCCAGGACGAGACGGCCCGC
>JACQPF010000405.1 GCA_016207625.1 Elusimicrobiota bacterium
GCCATACAAAGGCGAAGCGAAAAAGGTCATTGAAGCGGCGAGCAAGGCCCGTGGGAGGGTGGATAGCGGGTTCAGCTCGTTCATGAAGAATTTGGAGGTGTTGGGGCTTTACCTTCGTGAATCTCTGAGTTTCAATGGGATAAGCGTTGATCATGAGAAGATGAATGAAAAGTTGAAAGACTATGCCACGTCGCGATTCTTCCGCGCGCTCTCCGAGAAATCAAAAGACGGATACAACCAGTTGCTCCACGCCATGGTGGAACAGGTCCTAACGAGTAAGGGAGCAGAGGTGGATGCGTTGAAGACGACGCTGCGCGTCAACCAGGACGTCGTGGTGGAGTTCACCAGGAACGCCGTGGATCAAATGCTCAAATCCGCGGACCTGGCCGATTACTACGCCAATGAGAAAGGGGTGGATTTAGTACACGCCGGTGTGACGCAGGCGCTCCTCCCGCAGGAGCAGGGAAAACTGCAGATCCTGGAGGTCATGGCCAAGAAGAGCATCACGAAGCTGCAAACCAATAGTTCCATGAAGACGTCGGCCTATGCGGAGCTGACTAAAGCGGTTTTCGTGCTCGGCTTGTCCGGAACCTATTCAAGGTATGTGCGGGATGTGGTGCGGTTCACGCACGTCATCGAGACCGGAAAACCCACCGATTTAAGAAAAATGGTGGCGTTCAAGGAAGTGGATGGGAAGAAGATCTATCAGGAGATCGCCTCCGATGTGGTGGATACGTTCTATGGCCAGGTGCTGAACATTGTCGAGAAAGTGACCGTGAAATCCAACGGCCGGATCACCGGTTTGTCAGAGAATATACAGCACGTGGCGCTTTTCTCGGACAGCTTTGGGGTACGCTTCGCCGAAGCGCTGATGAAAGGCATGGTACTGAAAACGGGTTCTCATGCGGGTGAATTGTTGTTCCGAGAAACCGTTAAGTCTGAGCAGGAGACTGGTATCAATGGCGAAGTCGTTTACGGGCGAATCGGTGTGGTGGACGCGGCGTCGGACGCGAGGCAAATCGAAAACATCGCTAAAGACACGAGCAACCAGTTCATTTTGGCCCATGTGGAAGGGATGGGGCGCGGCACGAACATCAAGACCTGGCGGGGCCTGTGGGGAAAAGGAGAGGCCGGCAAGGTGAGCGTCACCGTGGTGGACCCTCTCAATATGACGACGTCCGCACTGGAACAGGCCCTCGGGAGGGTTTTGGGCAACCGCTTCCGCACGGTGGATAAGGGTGGAGCTGAAGTGGGCACAGGGTTCTACGGCATTGAAATGAGTTTGCTCTCCAGCGAAATGACTTTGGAAATAAACCAAGGCAAGGAATATGCGCGGATGACGGGAGAAGCGTTGAAGGCGAAAGTCCTTGAAATGTCCAACCAAGTCGAAATCGGAACGGTCAGAGCCAGCGGTATCGAAGGGGCCTCTGTCCTGACAGCGGAGAAGCTTCCCACCAACGCTCCCAAAACGGTGCTCGATGTGGTGGATCAATACCGAGGTGATTTTGAGAACAATAATTATCCGATCTCGGGAATTCATACGATCGCGAATGGAAATCTGACGACTACCGGGAGTTGGGTGGGCTACACCCTGGGACAAATGGTAAATCTGAGCCCCGGCGCCAAGAGTTCCTTGAGCCGTCTGGCTGCGGCTCTGGAGATTCGTGAAAACCCGCTGTCGCCATCAGAGGATTTTCTCTTGGCCGAACGGTTCACGGACAACGGCTGGAAGCTTGAGGTCGTGCTGCAGGTCCTGACTCTGCTTCCGCACCTGCAAGGACAGGCTCTCCTGGATGCTGTCGGGAGTTTCCATAAGGGCGGCTTGTCTTCCTTATCGGGATCTTTGGACGGCTTGAACCCGAAGATGGCGGGATATTTCGTCCAGCTCGAAAACGTGGAAAACCTGAAGCAGGCCGGTTTGCGATCCATGCACAGGCTTCAAGAAGGCCTAAGCATTGAGACGGCCGCGCGTTGGAACCATTTGCGGCAGGTGATGGATAACTCCGCGTCGAATGAGTTCCTGCGCACCATCGCCGGTCTTGAGCTGGGAATTTTGATGGTGATCGCCGACCCCAACATGCTCGTCTATGGCTTGACGAGTTGGAGCGCGGAGCGAAGGCTGGCGAATCTCGCGAAAGGCATGGAGAAGGCCGCCATGTCGGACCTGGCGGCCCTGAGGAACGAACAGGACCCGGCCGGATTGGATCAGGCGGTGCGGCGGGCGGCGGCCTTCTCCATGTTGGCCACGGCGGAGATCGGCGCTTCCACGGGGCGCATGACCCTCATGCAATCCAGCGCGGACACGGAAAACGCCATCAACGCCGCGCTCAACATCGGCATGAATTTCGGCAACGATTTCAAGCGATTCACGAAGGCTCTGACACTCACCGACCTGGCCGGGATGTCGAGCCGCGGCGAGTTGGACGCCCGACACGTTTACGAAAGGATATCCCAGCGATCGGTTCTTCCGAAATGGGCCATGACCGGCCTCTCCACGGCCGCGGGGCTTACGACCATGGGTGTTATCGTCTGGTTCGCAGCGATTCCCATGGTCATGACGGGCGTTCCCGCGGCCCTCGCCGCATTATCGGCGGGGGCGGGTTTGGGTGCTTTGGGCCTTATTATTTCCGCCATCCCCGCCATGCCGGTGTGGGCCTCGGTCCTTTACGTAGCGGCTTCCGTCATCTCCACGCTCACCAAAAACCAAATGCCGGGGGCGAACCGCGTGCCGAAGGGGCTGGGCAATTTCATGGGGAATGCAACTCTCATCGGGGCCGTTATCTCCGGTTATCAAATCCTCACCCAGGGCGCCGGACCCTATTCCATCATGGGGGTCCTGACCTACGCCATTCCAAAGATTCAGGAACGGGTGAGGAAGTCTCCGAGGGTCATGACCGCTTTGGGCTTGCGCCACCGGGTGAGCGGGCCCTTCGAGACGGCGGTCAAGGCACTGGATGAGGCTCGGTCGGACCTCATGGCCCGGGAACCTGAACCGAGTAAGGTCAGCGCGGCGATGATGCAGCTGATGGTCGCTCGCAGGATGGGCGAGAACAAGGCGGCTTTGCCGTCCGAAAAAGAACTTGCGGAGCTCCGGGAGAAAGTGGTTTTGGGCATCAAGTCCCAGGAAACGCAGAACGCGTTCCAAGGCAAGCAAGGCGTGGCGGCGGCTAAGGCCCA
>JACQPF010000400.1 GCA_016207625.1 Elusimicrobiota bacterium
AGCCGATGTCGCCGACCTGTTCTCCGATTTCGTGCTCACGGCCGTGGCTTTCCCTCCGGAGGACCCCGGGATCTTTCAAGTGGCACTCAAACCATCTTCCAAGTAACTTTTTTACTATAATATGACATCTTATCTCATGACGGGAAAAACGATTATGGCGAAAACTAAGAACGAATTGCGCAAGAGGGTCGCTCCCCAGGAGTTCGTGGCTTCCATCAGTTACGACCACCGGCTGGCGCCGTACGATCTTGAAGCGTCAAAGGCCCACGTGGAGATGCTGGGCCGGCAGAGGATCATTTCGTCGTCGGAGCAATCCCGCCTTCTCACAGGCCTGAGGCGTTTGTCGGAAAAGGTCCGGAAGGGCCAACGGCTCGCTCCGGCGGAGGACATCCATTTCGCCATCGAGAAAGCCATGTTCCAGGCCGTGGGGCCCGTGGCGGGGAAACTCCACACGGCCCGCTCGCGGAACGACCAGGTGGTGACGGCGTTCCGGCTTTACCTGCGGGACCACATCGACCAAATCAAAGGCCGCCTGGCGGACCTGGCGGAAGCGTTCCTGGCCCAAGCGGAGGGAAACCCGAACGCCGTCATGCCGGGGTTCACGCATCTTCAGCCGGGGCAGCCCGTCCTGGCGTCCCACCACCTGCTGGCCTATGCCTGGATGTTCGTCAAAGATCAGGACCGGCTGGACGAGGTGCGACGGCGAACGAACATCCTGCCCCTGGGGGCCGCGGCCTTGGCCGGGACGTCGTTCCCCATCGACCGGCTTTGGGTGGCCCGCCGCCTGGGATTTGACGGCGTGATGCCGAATTCCATCGAGGCCGTGAGCGACCGGGACTTCCTGGTGGATTTCCTCTCGGCGGCGTCCCTGGTCATGGTGCACCTCTCGCGGTTCGGCGAGGAGCTCGTGATTTGGTCCAACCCGTCCTTCGGGTACGTGACGCTGGCGGACCCTTTCGTCACGGGGTCCTCCATCATGCCGCAGAAGCGGAACCCGGACATGGCCGAGCTGGTCCGCGGAAAAGCGGGCCGCGTGTTCGGAGACCTCGTCGCGCTCCTCACCACCCTGAAAGCACAGCCCTTGGCCTACAACCGGGACCTTCAAGAGGACAAGCCGCCCGTCTTCGATGCCGTCGAGACGGTGTCGGCCTGTTTGGACGTGATGACGCCGATGGTCCGGACCATGACGTTGCACGCGGAGAAGACGCGGGAATCCTGCCGATGGGGTTTCCTTTTGGCCACCGACGTGGCGGACGCGCTCGTGCGGCGGGGGATGGCTTTCCGTCAGGCGCACGGCGTCGTGGCGGACGTCGTGCGCAGCGCGCGGGCGAAAAACATTTCCTTGGAAGACATGCCCCTGGACGCGTGGCGGAAATTTTCCCCCCTGTTCGGCCCTTGGGTGCGGGACGTTCTTTCTTTGGACAAGGCGGTGGCCGCGCGCGCCTCGCTCGGCGGGACGGCGCCGAAGGAAGTGCGGCGGCAGATCCGGCGCCTGCGGGCCCTTTTGAAGATCGGTGTTTTCCTCATCGGCCTGTCGTCGCTCCTCCCTTTTCGCGCCCGGTCGGACGAGGCGCCGATGGAACGCACCCTCACCCTGGAGCAGAGCATCGATACGGCCCTGCAGAACAACCAGGCGCTCATCTCCGCCGAGGAAGGCATCCACATCGCCGAGCAGCGCGTCTGGGAGTCGAAAAGCCAGCTCTATCCCAAGATCGGGCTCAACTTCAGCGCGTCGCGCTACCTCGCGGAGCAGGATTACGTGCTCCCTCCGGAATTCGGTTCCGTCCTCTTCCGGCCCTCCCGGGAGCTTGAGCCGGACACGTTCTACACCACGCGCGTTTGGTTGAAACAGCCGCTGTACAACGGCGGCCGCACGCGGGACAACATCCTCCTCGCGAAAGCCAGCCTGAAACAAACCCGGATCCGCCGGGAAGGGATCCGCGCCCAGGTGGTTTACGACGCGACGAGGTCGTTCTACGACGTCCTCCTGGCGCGGCAGCAGATCGCCCTGTATGAGGAAGCCGCCCGCGATGCGGAATCCCTGGCGGCCCAAA
Source organism: Elusimicrobiota bacterium (assembly GCA_016207625.1). Taxonomy (GTDB): domain Bacteria; phylum Elusimicrobiota; class Elusimicrobia; order FEN-1173; family FEN-1173; genus JACQPF01. The sequence continues at coordinate 2,055 of JACQPF010000400.1, forward strand.
TGCCGTCCAAGCCGCAACGATGGCTCATGGACGTGCAGGCCCTTCAGGACCGGTTCCGGCGGGGGTTGGACGAAAAGCGCCGCCGGGAAGAAAAAGCGTACCTGGAATATTTAAACCATTTGGGCGTGGAGCTGTACACCCGGGTGGGCCTGGAGGGAAAACTGGAAACGAAAATCACCGAGCTGGACCAGGCGAAACTGTTGGCCCAGGCCCAGGAGTCGCGCCTCGAGATCCAGGGGACCGAGTATCAGAAGGAAATCGACCGGCTGGCCGTGAACCTCTCCCAGTCGGAGCGCCACCCCGTGGTGTCTCTGGGGGCGGGATATGAGATGAACGACTTCGAGTTCCCCTTGGACACGATTCAATGGAACGCCACGTTCAACATCAGCCTGCCGGTCTTCGACGGTTTTTCCAGCCGGTCCCGGATCCGGCAAAAGAAAATGCAGGCCAGCCAGAACCGCATCCTGCGCACGGAGATCGAGGACCAGATCAACAAAGACGTGCGCGACAGCCACTCCGAGCTCCTCTACTGGCAGAATGAAATCGCGCGCCGCGAGGACGAGCTCCGCCGGGCCCAGGCCACCATCGCGGACCTTCAAAGCGGTTCGGAATGGGCCGACCTGGCCCGTGCGCGCGAGTGGCTCTTGGAGAACCAACTGGCGTACTGGGAGGCCATTCATGGCCACCGCGTGGCCATGGCGAGGCTCGCGCAAGCCGTCGGAAAGCCGTAGCATCCCATGAATTTCAGAATGATCAAAAGACTGTCCCGCCGTTTTTTACTGTTGGGTTTGGCGGCGGCGATGGGCCTTCCGCCGGTCCCGGCGGAGGCCGCCAAGCGCGCGAAGAAATCGTCCAAGAAGGCGGCTTTCTCCTCCACGCTCCTCAACAACGCCCCGCCCAAGGCCCATGCGCTGGACGGCGTGGTGGACGAACAGGAAGTCCTGCTGACGGAAGCGCTTTGGTCCCGCCTGCGCGAGCTGCCGCCGCAAAAGCGGCCGCGGGTGGGGTTGGTGCTGGGCGGCGGCGGAGCGCGCGGGCTGGCGCACATCGGCGTTTTGAAGGTGTTGGAGCAGGAGAAGGTCCCCATCGACTTGGTGGTGGGCACCAGCGTCGGCGCGCTCGTCGGCGCCCTGTACACCGCGGGCCTGCCCACGTCGGACATCGAACGGATCGGCCAGGAGATCGGCTGGGACAGCCTGACGGACCTCTCCACGGCGCGGCTGGTCAAGCTCCTCGTGACCGAGAGCCTCCTCTCCACGGAACGGATGGAGGAATACGTCGGCCGCTACATCGGCGACAAGCAGTTCGCCGACCTGAAGACCTCGTTCGCCTGCGTCGCAGCGGATTTGAAAACGGGGGAACAGATCATCATCCGGGAGGGCAGCGTGGCCTTGGCCGCGCGCGCCAGCGCCACCATGCCGGGGATGTTCCAGCCGGTGCATTACCGCCACCGGCTCCTGGTCGACGGCGGCGTGGTGAACAACGTCCCGGTGGACGTGGCCAAGGTTCTGGGGGTGGACATCATCCTCTGCGTCAACCTGCCGGCCAATTTCTCCAAGTACAACGTGTCGAACGTGTTCATGACCCTCACCCAGGCGCTCTACATCCAAGGGCAGATGATCAGCCAGGAGAGGCTCAGCCAGGCGGATGTGGTGATCACGCCCAAGGTGGGGGACGTGACGGCCCTGGAATTGTGGAAGTCCCAGGAGTGCATCGAGGCCGGCATCGTGGCCGCGCGGGAATCGATCCCGCAGATCCGGAAAACCTTGGTGAAAAAATTCTTCGAGCGATGGGTGGCCGATGCCGACGGAAAAAAGGCGGGGAAATAGAGAATGAATCATTTAAAGATCTCAACTTTGGGGATGATCCTTCTTTTTTCCGCGACCGCCGTGCGGGCGGAAGGGCCGTCCCGGCGGGAACGGCTCCTCTGGGCCGCCCAGGCGCAGGACGATGTCCATCGAAAGGATTTTGAGGCCGCCGCCCAGAAACTGGAAAAATCGGTTTCGGCCGGGGCGTCCAAGAAGGACCTGGTGGTTTGGCTGCCCGTTCTGGGGCGCTGCCACGAGGCGACGAAGAATTACCAAAAGGCCCTGGCGGTGTATCAGAAGGCGTATCAGCTCCGGCCCAAACTCATGGAGAGGATGCTGGACCTCGCCCGGCTCTACGC